>NZ_JAKUFT010000007.1:0-103770 GCF_022663605.1 Bacillus cereus group sp. BfR-BA-01379 | reverse complement strand
AATGGAAATCGTACATCAGATGGCAAGTACAAGTATACATGGAATGAAAATGACCAAATTGTAGCTATCACAAAACAAGGTGAGAGTAATGCATTTGCGACTTATAAATATGATGACGATAATCGTCGTATTGAAAAGAGTATAAATGGTCAAGTAACCCGCTACTTTTATAATGGAGATAGTATTAGTCCGTTATATGAGACAGACGGAAATGGCAATGTTCTTCGTCAATATGTATATTCGCTAGATGGTTCACGTTTGGCAATGAAGTCAAAAGGACAAACGCTATACTATCACTATAGCCCACGTGGTGATGTCGTTGCGATGACGAATCAGGATAAAGAAGTTGTAGCAACATATGAATATGATGCATGGGGTAATGTATTAAAGAGCGATACGAAAGGTATCGCAGCAGAAAATCCATTTGGATATGCGGGATATATGTATGATAAAGAGATTGGCATGTATTATCTGATGGCACGTTATTATAATCCAGATCATGGTGTGTTCTTATCGGTGGATCCTGATCCAGGTGATGAAGATGATCCGATTACAATGAATGGGTATACGTATGGTGATAATAATCCAGTAATGAAGACGGATCCAGATGGTCATGCTGCTTGGTTAGTTGTTAATGCTGGTTTTGCGCTTTATGATGGATATGGAGCGTATAAATCAGGAAAAGGGGCAAGAGGGATTGCTAAAGCGGCTGCTATGGGTGCCGTTGGCGGTGGCAGGTTTAAATACGGTGCTAAAGCTATACGTCAAGTGGCTAAAAGCGTAAAAAGTCATAAACATCATGCATTCCCAAAATATATCGGTGGACATTCTAAACAGCCGTTAGTTAAGGTTCCAGTTGATGTTCATAGACAACTGCATAAGGAAATGAGAACTTTTGCACAGTCAAGTAGTAAACAAAGTACAAAATACTACAAAAATTTAAAACAGAATGATCCGAAAGCTTATAGAAAGATTTTGAAAAAGACTTACAAATTTTACGATACAAAGTATCCACAGTATATGGATGCCTTTAAAGAAGGTGTTCGTTATTCTAATAGGAATGGATATTTTAGATAAGGAGTTAACTTTGAATATAAAAGAGGGAGTATCAATGTTAAAACGAGAGCCTTCAAAGCTCATAATAGAAGGAAATCAACTTTATATACCTAGGGTGCATTGTATAATACAGGATAACTTTATTGTTGTGGATTCTAAATCTCGAAAGTTACAGTTTAAAATTGTATGTCCAACATATAAGACTTTAGTAGAAGATGATTATTTAGATATATATTTAAATAAGTACCCTGATTTTATTCATAAGGAACAAAGTTATTACTATAAAGAGTTTAATTTTCAAGAATCGGAATTTAATATAGAGGGAGAAACTTTTACGGTCCTTAATGGAAACATTCGAATTAGTTATTTATCAATAAGGACTTTTTCTATAGCAATGGAATTAGAATTAAGAGCGAGTAATGGTTTAAGAACTATGGCTACTTTATATTTATATCCCCTTATTAAGGAATTGATAACGGATGAGAAAAATATGTACTTTAGTAATCTTATTCCTGAAATAGTTAAAGAGGTAGGATCACTAGTGGATTCAACTAATGCAAAGCCAATTGAAGAGTTAAGCCTTGAAGATTTCTCTGGCGTGCCAATTTGGGAGTGGGATTACGAGAATGAAAGTGTAGACAATCAAGACGAGACTTGGGTTCGGCCGTCTGTTGTTACAAATATATTTGAATTCGAGAATACGGATATTCTTATAAAAGCAGACTTAGTAGTAAATGATGAGGATATTCTATATCAATGTATTTTAAATATAGATATAGAACAAGGGGCACAAAAACTTTCTATTATGGAAGGAGCTGTGTTTGCAAACGAAGAGTATATCGATTTGAGAGATTTTTTATTTAATTCAACAGTAAATATACAGAAAATAGTTTTTCATATTCAAAATCAAAAATTTGAAAAGATGCGTCCGATAAATTATAGAAAAAAACAATGGAATTTAATATTTTCTATAAGAGATTAAAATGTAGCAGTTAAAATAATAATTGAGGGTAAGCGTCAAACTTATTAGAATTAAGGAAGTTTGACGCTTATTTTTTATATTTAGAATCAATGAGAGGATTTTCATCTATATGAAAGATATCGTCTGTAAAGAGTTAAAAAATTTTAAGTCTATTGTTGAAGCGTATCAGTTAAAAAAAATGAGTTTGGATTATAAACAAAATGTAATGTTACTCGTACAAAATGATACGGATCAGCCTTGTATAATTTATTTGGATAAAAATCATTTACATATAAAGAGTTTCAATTTAAATGTGGATATTGATGTTGAATCTGTCCAATGTATGCAACGAATCGGAGAGAGATGGTTGCTTATATTTAATTATGAAGGTGATAATGCAGTCATTTATAATCCGGACGGAAGTGAATATTGTAAGTTTTATGCCGGAGAAGGGATTCAAGATTGTCAGGTTGATGCGAATGAAGATATATGGATTAGTTATTGTGATGAAGGGGTTTTCGGAGAGTGCTCAATTGGAATAAATGGTATAGTTGCTTTTGATTCTAAAGGTCAATTGATTTTTAATCATTATGATCAATATGTAGAAAGGCTTAATGTGCCTCCTATAGATGATTGTTATGGGATGAACGTTATAGATGGAGACGTTTGGCTCTATTATTATTCAGAATTTCCTTTAGTTCAAATGAAAGATAAAAAAATTCATATGTCTTGGAATGAAATACATGTAATTAAGGAAATACGATCGGAAAGTTTTGCGGTTGCTCAAGACAAAGTAGTATTCATTACGCAAGATAAAAAATTAGTTGTTTATGATTTAAATAATGATCATGTGCAGGATGTGAATCTTCGTAATGAACTAGGAGAACCGATTCAATTTGTTGCTTATTATAGCCGTGGATCTGTTATGTATTTTCAGACGGACGATATGCTGTATTATGTTGATGCACTTAATATGTGAGGTGATAAATATAAAAAGTGCACCCAACAATTCGGGTGCACTTTTTCATAACCGTTATATATTCCTCCCCATCAATTCCCCAACTTGCGTCGCAACATACTCAACATCATTATCAATCTCATCCAACACGTAAGATTCCAAAATGCCCATGACAGCTGTTCCTAAAAATTTTAAAACGATGTGTGTATCAATGTTTTTATTTAATGACGTATTTGTATTTAGTTTTTTCTCTAGTTCACCCATGATGAACGTTAGGAACTTTTTCTGAAATGATAATGTGCTGTTGCTTCTAAATAATGCTGCGAAAAATGCTTTGTGTTCTTTGAAGTATTCAAACCATATGACAGCTCCTTCTATATAGCCTTTTGTTTGTTTTATATCGCATATTTCTCTTAATTGATTTAAATGGTCGTCCACAATTTTGTCTAATAAATTGTATTTATCTAGGTAGTGTAGGTAGAAAGTTTTTCTTCCGATGTTCGCTTTTTCTGTAATGTTTTTTACTGTAATTTCGTCAAAGCCATCTTCAATTAACATTTCTATAAATGCGGATTGAATGGCGTTTTGTGATTTTATAATTCTTCTATCGATTTTCTCCATATGATGTTCCTCCGTTATTGATACACATATTTCTTTATGTGTGTATTATCACCCAAATGCGTAAATGTGGTCATTGAAACAAGTGGTTGCTCGCTTTATTATAAATATACACGTGAGTATTAACTCTCACAAGTGTAAATTTATAATAAAGTAAGGGTGGTTTTATATATGGCAGTTACGAAGAGAAATGTTCATTTTTATGCAAGAGGATTACAAGTTGCAGGTGTTTTAAATATTCCTGTAGGTGCTGAGGAAAAGAAACAAAATGCAGCGATTGTTTGTGTGCATCCAGGTAGTAGCTGTAAAGATCAAACAGCAGGATTATATGCGGAGAAATTAGCAGAACAAGGTTATGTAACGCTTGCGTTTGATGCATCATATCAAGGTGAAAGTGAAGGGGCGCCGAGATATATGGAAGAACCAGCTGCGCGCGTTGAAGATATTCGCTCAGCGGTAGATTATGTAACTACTCTTCCTTATGTAGATGAAGAACGTATCGGTGTGTTAGGCGTTTGTGCAGGCGGTGGTTATGCGGTAAATGCCGCAATGACGGAGCGCCGTATTAAAGCAGTTGGCACAGTTGTTGGTGCAAATATCGGCCGATTAAACCGTGAAGCTGATCCGATTGGGGTGTTAGAGGCGATTGGTAAACAACGTACTGCTGAAGCACGCGGAGCAGAAGCGATGATTACAAACTGGATTCCTAAAAATGAGGAGGAATTAAAGGCAGCAAGTATGACGGATATAGATATTGTAGAAGCAGTTGAGTACTATACAACACCGCGAGGGCAAAGTGTTAACTCTCCAAATAAGTTAAACTTTACGAGCATGGGATCGGTAATTGGTTTTGATGCTTTCCATTTAGCAGATACATTATTAACACAGCCGTTGCAAATTATTGTCGGCAATAAGCAAGGTGCATTCGGTTCTTATAAAGATGGTCATGAGCTGTATGAGAAAGCAGCTTCGGAGAAAAAAGATTTACTTGTTTTGGAAGGTGCGAGTCATTACGATTTATACGACCAATCAGAACCAGTAAAAATTGCAGTTGAAAAATTAACAAGTTTCTATAACGAAAATCTGTAAAAGTAATTTTGTTTTGAATGGCACCTCTAATTGTTAGGTTTGCATCTAGCAGTTAGAGGTTTTTATTGTGAAGATTGCTGTGCTTAATATTTACGTTAAACGTGCATAACAAGATATAATAGAAGAAATCAATAAGGAGGCTATCAGTGAAAAATTTTCGTTATCTCAATATATTTACTATTTTAATTGTATACACACTACTCATGTTTTACATTGGCTGGAACGGCTGGGTTTGGCTTCATGCGGTATTTGGCTGGGAGTCTTGGGGATATTACGCTTTCGTAGTCGGATTTATTTCATATGCGTACATTCTCGTGCAAGTGTTTAAGTTCCTTCCATTCCTACGAACGATTGGTTCGATTTGGTTTGCGGTTATCCAATACGCGCTGATGTTGTTGCCAATTGCTGATATCATAGTCTTTCTTTTACAGTTTTCAGTGGAGAAAGAAGCGGCAATTATTTGGACAGGAGCGGCCGTGTTACTTGCGTTTATCTTTATTTTTGCATATGGGGTATTCAACGCATATAGCCCAGTAGTAAGAAAGTACGAGGTGCACATCCCGAAAAAAGTAGAGGGACGTAAAAGCTTACGCATTGCGATGGCTTCGGATATGCATTTCGGTAAATTATCTGGTGTTTCGCATTTAAAAAGACTTGTCCGTCATATAAATGAGATGGAGCCTGATATTATTTTACTGCCAGGTGATATTATCGATGATCATCCAGGTGTGTTCATTCAAAAAAATATGGGACCAATTATGAAACAAATGAAAGCTCCATTAGGCGTATATGGTGTGCTAGGAAACCACGAATATTACGGACGAGCGGTTCCTGAATTTTTACAAGAGATGGATAAGATTGATATTCGTATTCTGTTAGATGAAGTGATTACAATTGAAGATCATTTTTATCTCGTTGGAAGAAGAGATAAAACAGAGCGAGATCGCCAAAGCTTTGAAAGTTTAATGAGTACGGTAAATAAATCTATGCCAGTAATCGCAATGGATCACCAACCATTCGAGTTGAAACAAGCGGCGGATGCTGGCGTCGATTTACTATTATCCGGCCACACGCACCGCGGACAAATGGCACCGAATCATATTGTAACGAGAAGAATGTACGAATTAGACTGGGGATACGTACAAAAAGGCACATTCCACGCGATTGTTTCTTCTGGTTTCGGATTCTGGGGACCACCGCTTCGACTTGGAAGTAGGTCAGAGATTGTACAGGTGGAAGTTACGTTTGAGTAGTGTTATAAAATTTTACTTATTTAGAAGTAGAATCACATACGCAGTAAGCTGAAATTTTCATCCGTTACTAGGATTTGAATTGTAAAAAAAGGATTATACATGACTCATATGTATAATCCTTTTTTGTTTCGCAATCGCGCCCGTTACTTGAATAAAATTTCAATTAGTTGTAGTGGATGTGCATTAATTAGTCCATGGACAATAATAATTGCCCATACTTTACGATAACGTGCCCACAAATATCCAAGAAATAGACCTACGATACCAAGGTTCACAATAACCGTAGCGGTATCAATATCCCAATGACCAGAGCCGTGTAATGCAATATGCCAGCTCGCCCATAACAATGAGGTAAGAAGAATAGCCGGCCAAGTGCCTAGTAATAATTCCAAACGTGTTTGCAACCAAACCCTATAAAAAAACTCTTCCAGTACACTATTTATAAGAAAGCCTACAAGTAAAATTAATATTAAAACCATGGGTTCCATTTTAGCCGAAACAAATGGTGTAGAGAATGTAGAAAAGAAGTTGAAGTATCCCCATATTATAATGACAATAAGTGGTGTAAAACGATACCATTTATGATTCTCTATTGATTTCATAGATTTTAGTTTCTCTTTTTGGGGATTACTTTTATAAAACAAAAGAAGCATGGATGGCGTGAATAATAATAAAATGATTTTAAATATCATAAACCAAAATTGTAATGCCATCCCTTCAAAGTTCGTGGTGAGAAGACTAATTGTGAAGAGGGATCCGCTCAAGAACAAGACAATAGCTTGAATCATGATGCGCCTTTGTTCAAACTGTCGAAGAGGATTATAGTTTTTATGATAAAACGGTAAGAAACGGACAAGAAGTATACCGACTATAACAGGGATCCACTTGTGCCAAAAAGGCATCGTGCCCGTATGATCTCCACTATAACGAATATTTGTTTCGCCAATCCATATAAGCCAAAGCGATGAAAGCAAAATGACAAGTACACATAATCCACCAATTAACTTCCCCATTTTTGGAAAATAACTGTCCATAGATTCCCGACCTTTCGTACTATAACTGTAAAACTAGTTTTTTCTAAAATCATACGTGTCCGTTTCTACATGTAATTTATGTTTATTAATCATTACTGTATGATCGTCTAACCACTGTGCAGTTGCATCTTCTTCACGATAATTCCAGTATATATTTTTCGTGTTCATAAATTTTTTATTATTTGCTACAAGCTCTCCTCTTATAGCAAAGCTAGTCGTTGCACCGCCATTATGCCTGTATATATGTAAAGTATACGTTTTATCTGGGGAGTGTATGGATTGAATTTTTTCGCCGCCTGAAACCCCAGATAAAGTGAAGAATTTCCAATATCCTAAACTAATTAATACAATAATGATGAATAGAATGGTGAAGAAAATCTTTTTCATGTTCCCCCTCTTTTCCTTGACGGCCATACCTGTATTAAATCAAAAAAGAATAAAACTGGCAATCTTATCCTTTTTCTCGCTGGAATATGTATGCTCCTATTTCTAACGTAATGTTCGCAATTCAAATGAATTAAAAGAAATAACAGACATGTATAATATACAATAATTATAAAATTATATAAAAATATTTAGATTTAATATTTTTGTTGATGTCGATTTCATAAAAGAGGTACGATTAGAAGACTCTGCTGAAATAAAGGGGGATTATAAGTGGTTATATCAGATGTTATATACGGTGAGTTTAAAGTGGATCAAGTAGTAGAAGAGTTAATTTTAAGCAAGCCTGTGCAAAGGTTGAAAGGCATCCATCAAAACGGTGCAAGTTATTTAATGAGCGAGAAATGGAATGTAACGCGCTTTGATCATTCAGTTGGTGTTATGTTGTTAGTGAAAAAACTAGGTGGTTCAGTAGAAGAACAAATTGCAGGTTTACTGCATGACGTATCACATACTGCTTTTTCCCACGTGATTGATTACGTTTTTCATAATGAGGGTGAAAGTTATCATGAAGAGATATTTAGTTCTGTCGTGAAAAACTCAGAAATTCCAGCGATTCTTTCAAAGTATGGTTATAACTATGAAGATATTTTATTAGATGATTCGAAGTGGACATTACTGGAAAGGTCAGCACCAGAATTATGTGCAGACCGAGTGGATTATACGTTACGAGATATGTATACATATGGGTATGTTTCTTTAGAAGAAGTTCACAGTTTTTTAGAAGATGTCATCGCTGTAGATGGGAAAATGGTTGTTCAAAGTGTCGAAATGGCAGAATGGTTTACAGAAACGTATTACAAAGAAGTAATCGATTTCTTTATGAACCCAATGAATATTTACGGAAACGACATGTTAGCTAAGACGTTAAAGTTAGCTCTTCATAAAAAGGTTATTCATGCAGATGATTTCCTTCTTGAAGATGAGTCGCTTATTTCAAAATTGCAGCAATGTAACGATCGAGAAGTACATGCTTTATTAAGTAAAGTCCATCCAAATGTAAAAGTAATAGAAGATAGAAACGATTATGATTTGTATCAGAAAAATAAAGTCCGACTCATTGATCCGCCATTACTTCATGAAGGTGAAGTTGTTTCATCGTCTGTCGTATCAGAAAACATAAGGCAGATGAGCGAAATTGCTTATGAAAAAGCGGTGGGAGGGATGTATGTGAAAGTGATTTCGAATTAAAAAGGAGAGCATATCTTTGCTCTCCTTTTCCTCATTAATAATCAAACCAATTCCAAACCTCAATATCCCCAAGAGTCGCATAACGCACATTCGGTGAGTTTTGTAATTTTAATAACTCTTTTGACGGGCCAGTAATGACCATGCCGTATACTTTAACGCCATTATCTTTTACATACTGGTAGCGCTTATCTAATTTTAGTTCTTTCTCAGGAATTATAGCTATTTTACTTACCGTTTCCGTATGTGTAGAAAGAATACGCATCATTTCGATAACTTTATCTTCTGGCGTTTTCTGATTCTCTGTATCACTATCTAGGAATCTTATATGTTCTGGAAAGCCTATAGCTTCTCCGCCATGTAGGATGTGGTCTTCTACATTTGTTTTTTCTTGTCCCGTATCTAAAGCGTACCATAAAGGAGTTGGAGGGAGTTCTTGTGCTTCAAATACGTTATATAAAAGTGGTTCTAGCTCCTTTAAAGTGTAAGCTTTGTCAAAAGAAATTGCTATTTCTGCAACGGTTCCTTCATGTACTTTTGCAAGTGTATCCCATACCTTTTTTGAAGATTCCTTTAAATAATCACCCTGTTCTGTTTTTGGGTGAACAAAGAAGAGCTTTGGCTGATAGAATGTATTCATCCAAGAGTTATTTAGGACATTTACAGATGATAAGAAGCTACTCGTTTCTAATGTCCCGAGTGGTATTTCTTTTTTACCGACCGTTTTTACTACATCAAAGTGGCTGTTCGTACGGAAAAAAGCTTCTACACTTGTTCCACCGCCCATAACGCGGCTATTTGGCATAGTCGCTTCAAGTGCAAGAGAAGGAACACTTCTTATTTCTTCTAACCTTTTATCGTTATTAGATTGGAAATAAAAGGCGGATAATATTCCGCCGATTATATATATGACGATACAAATGGATAGGATGAAACCAAGCGTCTGTAATCGATGTTTCCACTTAATTCTCCAAAAAGGAACTTGAAGATCTTTTGGCGATAATTTTTTCTTAACTGGTTCTGTTTTTGCGAGCAATTCATCCAAATGTGCTTCACACTCTTCACATGTCTCAATATGACTTTCTAACTCTTCTTGTTCATCCTGCGTGAGCGTTCCGTTTTCGTACTTTCCCCATAGTTTTTTAAACGCTGTACAACCCATGACTATCACTCCTTTATGCTTTTCGTTTCTTTTCGTCCTCGGTGTAATTCAATTTTTACTTTCGCTAGTGAGAGAGCGGTCATCTCTGCTATTTCCTTATAAGAGAATCCGTAGTAATCTCGTAGTAGTAGGACATTTCGTCTTTCAAGGGGAAGCGAAGATAAACTGTCTAACCAACTAGCAATCTCGTGTTTTATAAAATAAGAGTGCTCTGTACTTGGTACGTTTGGTAAATGGAATTCTTCAACTGTCGTTGTTTTATATCTTTTTTCTTTTCGATACCAATCGATAAAGGCGTTGTAGGCAATCGTAAATAACCACGGCCTAATCTCTTCTCCTTTATAATAATCAATATGGACGAGCATTCGGTAAAATGTTTCTTGCATGAGATCTTCCGCGTAGTGGGAATCTCCGGTTAGGGAGAGAAGATAGCGAAATAAATCTTGCATATGTTCGGAGTAAATTTCTTCTAATGATTGTTTGCGTTTCACTACATTTCCCTCCCTTCATACATAACAACGAAATACATATAAAAAAGTTACATTTGTTTTTAAAATTATAGTAAAAAACGTCAAGAATTGGATAGGATTCTCTTTTATCATAATACATATAAGGCGGGTGAACAGAGATGGAAAGCTATGAAACACAAATTCAAAGGTCAATTGATTATATTGAAGAAGATGTAATGGAAAAACAGACGCTGCGTAATTTAGCGCGGATTGCAGGTTTTTCTGAGTCGCATTTTCATCGTGTATTTCAGGCGTTAGTAGGCGATACAGTAATGGAGTATGTTCGAAAGAGGAGGTTAGCCCGGGCAGCTTATCAACTTTCTCATACGGATGAAAAAGTTATTGATATCGCGTTTGAGCATGGCTTTCAATCTCATGAAACGTTCACGAGAGCCTTTAAAAAATTATTTCAAATGACACCGAGTGAATATCGAAAACAAGAAATTGAAACACCGATGTATTACAGCGTGAATGTAAAGCAAAGAAAATTAAATCCGTATTTAGGAGGCATACAAATGGAATATCGTATTGTAAATAAACCAGAATTTTTAGTGGCGGGTTATGAACTGAAGACGACAAGTAAAGAAGGGAAAAACCATCAAGACATCCCAGCATTTTGGCAAGAATATTTACAGAAAGATCTTGGAACAATGATTCCGAATCGTAAAGATACGAGTCAATGGGTAGAGCTTGGATTATGTACTGATTTTAATTTAGAAACAGGGGACTTCACTTATATAATTGGAATGGAAGTTACAGGCTTTGAAAATGTACCAAATGAAGTTGCGAAGCGTACTTTCCCGGCAGCGACATACGCCGTGTTTACAACACCGAAAGTTCCTCATGAAGAGATGGTATCGTCTATCCACCAAACGTGGAATGCCGTATTCTCAGAATGGTTCCCGCATTCAGGATACGAACATTGCGGCGTTAATGAGTTTGAGCTATACGATGAGCGTTCCCATGCAGATAAAAGTGAGTTCGCTCAAATTGAACTTTGGATACCGGTGAAGAAGAAGTAATAGAAGGAAAAGCGAACCACTGCGTGGTTCGCTTTTCTAATATCGCAACCTATATTTGACGATTTTTGTCGGTAAGTCGATATATCTTGAAAATCGCTTATATCATTGCATTTCATTTACCGCTGAACTACGCAAAAAGAAAAGACGCCACATAGCGCCTTTTCTACGAATGAAACGGGAACACAAGTATAATCGTCGTTCCTTTTCCAAGTTCGCTATCAATCGAAATCGTTCCATTATGAGCATGAACGAGCTGTTTCGTAATGGCGAGGCCAAGTCCTGTTCCAATGTTACTTTCTTCTGTATTTGTTCCTCTGTAATAGCGCTCAAAGAGAAGCTCTTTCGTTTTATCATCCATTCCTTTTCCGTTATCTGAAATAGAGAGTGTAAATGAAGTAGCGTTTTGGGAAAGTTTTACGCTGACATTTGTCGTTTCATTATTATGTTTTACAGCGTTTACGAGTAAGTTTTCGATAATACGCTGGAACCATTTTTCTTCAATGAAATATTGAATTTTGTTTGAGCTTGGTACGAATTCAATATTTTGATTTTGAAGTGTCGGATTATTAATGAATTGTAATAATACTTTTTGGACGAATTGATTCATTTCAATATTTACGTGCTGCGCAGGAAGACTGTTATTTTTTAATTGATACGTTAAACTTAAGTCATCAATTAATGTCGTCATATATTGAGATTTCTCTTTCATAACGCTGCCAAATTGTTGAATGTCACGATCAGTCCAGTTGTACTGCTGTGATTCTAGTAATAATGCGTAGCCATATATAGAGCTAAGTGGCGTTTTTAAATCATGCGTGAGACCGGTAATCCATTCTTCACGTGTTTGCTGCAATACTTGCCTCATTGCATCATTTTTTTTAAGTGTAATAGAAAGATGCTCTAGTGAATTTGTCACATCACTAAATAAGCGGAATGACCATTTTTCTTTACCGGATCGCCGGAACCTGACAGGTTTCCCTTTTTTACTAACAGGTTCTTCGTACTTTCCACCAGCTATATTCTTAAGCCAGCGCATCGCATGCAATAACGGTTTTCCAAATTTATTACCGTACCAAATAGAAAGAATGACTAAATAAACAAATACGATAAGCAGGATTAATCCGCATCCGATTAGAAACTTTTTAGCAAATACATCTTCTATTTCATCATCTGGGTAGTAGTGCTCATTTTTGGCAGTTACAACGAGAAGATGATTGCTATTTGTGTCGTAAAAGCTAGACGTGTTTTCTTTATGATTCCACGGTTCTTTTGCGTTAAGAGCAGCTTGTATGGCAGAAAACGTTTTTTTCTTTCCATTTGGATAGGAGAATACTTCTTCGCCGCCACTATTAAAGATTTGAAGCGTTGCTTTTTCTTTAGAAAGTAACTGTTTTTCTTCTTCTGTTAATGTGAATGTATCCGTAGATACAGAAGGGTGCTCTTTCTGGATTGATTTCAGTAATTCATTGCTTTTTAACGTACCGCCGTAAATAACAAGTACGTTTTTTTCTTCTAATTCAATTTCCCAATATGTAAATGTATAAGGGCTTTCTATGTGATTCTGTATATATGAGAATAAAGATGTTTTCGTATAAGATGTCGGTACGTTATTTGGCGTATTAAAGTGATAGAGAACTTTTCCGTTTTCCTCTACAACTTGAATCCAATCATTTTTCTCTTTAATTAAGTCTTTTACTTCAGCTTTTAATGAAATATCGCCATCTTCTGAAGAGATATATCTTGCAATCACAAAATTATCAGAGTCTGGAATGTTCGGTTCGTATGAAGTACTCGTAACAAGAAAAATTAAATAAGTGAAAGCAGCTACTACAGCAATTAGTAGTGTAACCAAAACAAATACGTGTTGCATAATAAACTGGATAATAAGTCGTTTATTAAAGTTCATATCGTCACCCTACTTTGTAATGAACTTATAGCCAAGTCCGCGAACAGTTTTTATATATTCTGGTTTACTTGGATCTTGTTCAATTTTTTCACGTAGTTTTCGAATGTGGACCATAACGGTATTGTCATCGCCATTGTAGGCAGGTGCTCCCCAAACTTTTTCGTATATTTCTTCTTTCGAAAATACGTAGTTCGGATTCTCGCAAAAGAAGAGTAATAGCTGAAATAGCTGGGCGGAACATTCGACAACCTGTCCACCTACTGTAAGTTCTGCGGAATATCGATCAATTTCAAATCTGCCAAATGAACTGGAGTGTGCTTTTTGTTCATTGGGTACTGCTTGTTTCATATGTCTACGGAGTTGTGCTTTCATACGAGCTACTACTTCAAGTGGATTAAATGGCTTCGTAATATAATCATCTGCACCATGTGAAAATCCGGATATTTTATCTAAATCAGATGTTTTAGCTGTGAGGAAGAAGATAGGGCAATCTGTTTTTTGGCGAATGATCGGACAAATATCAAAACCAGATTGTCCAGGAAGCATGACATCTAAAATAATTAAATCGTAATCGTTTTGCTCAGTGAGAGATAACGCTATTTCAGCGGATGTTGCAGTTGTAATATGAGAAAAACCTTCTTTTTCAAGAATGGTAGTTAGTAATTGTAAAATTGCTGTTTCATCATCAACGAGCAAAATATTTGCTTCATACATAAAAATCCCTCCTAATTTCCTCGAATATCATATCATCTTTCTATAACTTATGGAATTTTTAAGGAAATTTTAAGGTTTTCTTTCGCAAAAAATTAAGAATCAAATGATATGATAAAAGTAACATAGGGGAGGAGATGAGTGTGAATCCGTTTCAAACGATGCGAGCTAGATATTTTTTAATTGTATTTGCACTATTAACTTTAGTTGCAAGAGTCAGTAATGAATTGATAGAAAATACATTTCATATGCAAAATTCTACTTTTATAAATATTCTTATATTCTATATCCTTCCGTTTACGTGGATTTTTTTTGAGTATAGAAAACACCGTGTTTCATTTTCATTATTTATTAATAAAAATGAAACATTTAACCTGGTGCAAGTTTTATACATTGCACTTATGTTAGCCGTGTTTAGTTATGGATATCTTATTTTGTACATGTATAGCTTTGCTTGGATTACACCGGAATTTATTATGAACGCGTTACGTGAACCGATTATAGATAGCACAGGGGGATTTGTATATCAGTTTATTATGGTCGTGTTCATCGCACCAATTATTGGTGAATTTGTTTTTCGGGGATTTTTACTGCAACGTTTTGCGGCAAAATGGGGAACGAGTATAGCAATTATTGTAGTAGCAATATTGTTTGCGTTGTTACACGTTGATTTCCTAGGCGCAGTTGTATTTAGCGTTGTACTATCAATCGTATATATTCGTACGAATAGTTTACTTATGCCAATTGCTATTCACATGTTAAACAATGCATTTGTAATCGGTGCTTCTTTTTTAATAAATAAAGAAGAGATCATGAGTTTTGCAGATTTCTCAAATTATACGACGTTCTTTCCAGGGCTTATTATTTTTATAACAGGATTAAACTTAGTACTCATCTTTTTATTTGTTAACCGCAAATATTGGAATAAAGAAATGCCAGCTATATATGTAGAGCAAGAAAAGAGTTTTTCAGACGTAGTGGAGAGTAAATAAGATGAAGAAGACAATTGAAAAAATATTGAAAGACATTATAGATGCTACGTCACTTACAGATATGTGTGATAAAAGCGTGTGTCATTGGGTGCAACCTGTAGTAGATACGATTGTGTTTCCAGAGTATTACTTATTTTCTAGTACTCATGTAAAAGAAAATATTATTTCTCTTCTTATTGTGTTAGGGGTTTTATTAATATTTGGTCTAATTGTAGAAGAAATGATGAAGCGCATCTTCAGAAGAAATGAAGAGAAGTATATGTGGGTTCATAAAATATTCGAGAAAGTAATGGTGGCTTTCCTTTTGTTTTATAGTATGAAAACAATTATTTACTTTATAGCTTTGAAACATCATTAATTCTAAATTTGAAAGGGATGTATAAAATTATATGAATGAAACAATATCATCAAATAAGTTTTTTTATTTGATTTTGCTTAGTATAGTGCTGATAACGACAGTCAATGTTATTCTTCGCTGGGAGGAAGCTTATTTCTTTATGTATTTAGCACTCCATTTGTTAGGAATATTATGTATAAGCGGCGGAATAGTTGCTGAAAAAAAGAGTGAAGAAAGCGTTAATTATATGTGTGTGACAGGTCTTATTTTACTTTTAGCTGTACAAGGTATTATGAAATATAGTTCTTTTTCTTTACAAGATTTTAGTTTATTAGTGGATGTACTTCCTTAAGGAGGGCGCGTTATGTTATCTAAGAAGCAAATAGGATACGTACTAGTTTTAATTGGATTTTTTACGCTTATTGTAACGACTTTATTTTTTCAAGACTATGAATATATACGCTATATAAAAGGCGCTGGTTTAATATGTTGGGTTGTAAGTACGTTTCTTATCCCAGAGTATGAACCGAAGAAAGTGTCTAAAGGTAGGTAAAACTCTTCTTTTTGTAGAAGAGTTTTTTTATATAAATAGAAGGCTCTTGAACAATTCGCGTAATAAGCTTGTTCTAATTTAGCATGTACGAACTTACAATAATAATAGACAGGCAGCATAGAGGAGGGAATAGCGTGAGGAAGGTTATTGGGTGGTCGCTTTTTTTGTACGTTGGGTTTGCGTTGCTTATATATTGGTATTTATTTGGATGGAATCATGAACTGATTCCGGACATGTATAAAGGAACAAAGGCAGATCCAGAAACGTTTATGAATGCAAGGGAGCTTACGCTAAGCCAAGATTATTCGCGCGTGAAAAACTTGCTGTACTTTTTAGCGACGCCTCTGGAATGGATTATTTTATTATTTGTACTTGTGCTCGGTGTTTCAAGAAAGTTTGAGAAATGGTCGAAGGAAACGACGAAAATAAGTGTCCTGCAAGTTGCGATTTATTTCTTTTATTTATCACTACTCACAACAGTTCTTGCCCTACCGATGCAATGGATTAGCCGAAAAGTGTCCGTTGATTACGGCATTTCAACGCAAAGTACACAAAGCTGGATAAAAGATCACGTTATCGGTTTTTGGGAAAGTTACGCGACGATGCTAATCGTAGTTACCGTTCTTCTATGGCTTATTCGTAAATTTCCGAAGAGATGGTGGCTAGCAGGCTGGGCGCTCTCTGTTCCATTTACAATCTTTTTAACATTTATACAGCCTGTCGTTATTGACCCACTTTATAATGACTTCTCGACGCTACAAAATAAAGAATTAGAAACGAAAATCTTAGCGATAGCAGACAAAGCTGACATTCCTGCTAAACACGTGTATGAAGTAAATATGTCAGAGAAAACGAATGCGTTAAATGCATATGTAACAGGAATTGGCCCTAACGCCCGTATTGTAATGTGGGATACAACGCTTCAGCAATTAAAAGATAAAGAAATTTTATTTATAATGGCCCATGAAATGGGGCATTATGTTATGAAACATATATATTGGGGCGTTGCGAGTTATGTGCTGCTATCGTTTATAGGGATGTATCTCATTAGTCGTATTATAAATATGTGCATTCGAAAATGGGGAGATACGCTGCAAATTTCAAAAGTAGCATGTTTCTCAATTTTACCTTTATTTTTCTTAATTTCTTCTGTACTCTCTTTTGCATCGCAGCCAGCAACAAACTATGTTTCTCGTATAGAAGAACGAGCGGCAGATCAATATGCTTTGGACATGACAAAAGATGGGGCATCTGGTGTAAAAACGTTTCAATATTTATCAAAAACGAGTTTAAGCCAAGTAAATCCGCCTGCGCTAGTGAAGTTTTTCCTATACACACATCCACCAATTTTTGAAAGAATTCATACGTTTGAACAATATGAGAAACAAAGCAAAAAGAAGTAGCGATTATGCTACTTCTTTTTTAGAGATATAAGTTTTATATTGGGAATATTTATCATTGCTTTTTATTGCGATTTTGTAAATAATAAGCTATAAAATTCTAAAAATCTATATATAAAGGAATAAAGGTGAAAAAATGTATTTTTTAAAAAATTTAAAAGTGAAATATAAATTATTATCGCTTATTTCATTAGCAGTATTGAGCATGGTAATTATGAGCTGCGTAGCAATTAATTCTATTAACAAGATTAAGCATGATACAGAGGTTGTAGTAGATGATTATCAACATTCTGTAGTTTTATTAGAAGGAATGCTTCGTACACAAAATTCACTAGAGTATAACTTACTAGAATTAATTACAGCGTCACCAAATGAGGCGACAAATAAAGAGGGGATTATTGGTAATATTGAAAAGGATCTTGAAAAATATGATTCTTTATTAAAAGAATATGATGATGGCTTCAATTTAAGTAAGCAAGAGGATGAACTGTTTCAGAAGATGAAGAAATCTTTGCCAAGTTATATGGATACATATAAGAAGTTGTTTGATAAAGCGAAGCTAACAAATGAATCTCAAATGGTAAACGAATTTCATAAGGAATTAAAACCGAAGGGAGTAGAGTTAGCTAGTTATGCTGTAGATCTAGAAGCGTATGTTTCAAATTTAGCTGACCAAGTATTTAAAGATTCTCAAAAAATGATAGAGCGGTCTGTTATTACTTTTATCATTCTTGTAGTAGTTACTACAGTCATTATATGTATAGTAAGTTATATTATTAGCAAGCTTATAGTTGCCCCTTTACAAACGGTTAGTCTTATGATGGAAAGAGCAAAAGATGGGGATTTAACTGTACATGGTGAGTATAATGCTAAGGATGAATTAGGTGTATTAGTAAGTGATTTTAACGAAATGATTGCAGGGCTAAGAACAAATATGCAAGAAGTAGAGAATAATATTCAGCTTTTATTCCAACATGCAGACGGAGTAGTATCTGCATCGGAAGTATCTAGTGGTGCAGCGAAGAAAATCACTATAGATATTGAAGAAGTTGCAAATGGCGCAGAGAGTCAAATGCAAGCAATGGAGCAAACTGCGGGTGCGATGGAAGAGTTGACACAAGGAATGCAGAGTATAGTGAATACATCATCCTCTGTAAATGAATTGTCTGCTCAATCAGCATTAGATGCAGAGAGTGGTAACAAATTAATGAAACAAATGATTCAACAGATGGATACAATCCAAAATTCAGTACATAACGGTGTGAAACAAGTAGAGACTATGAAAGAACAATCAGAAGAAATTGTTAAAATCATTGATGTTATGCAAGGTATTACCTCTCAAATTAACTTATTAGCATTAAACGCCGCAATTGAGGCTGCACGTGCTGGGGAAAGTGGTAGAGGATTTGCAATTGTGGCAGATGAAGTAAGAAAATTAGCAGAACAATCCAGTGATTCTGCAAAACAAATTGAGAAGCTTATTACTCAAGTTATGGGAACAACGAACCATACGGTACATATGATGGGGAAAGTAGATAATGAGGTACAGGCAGGTACACAAGTAGTAATGCATACAGAAAAAGTATTTGGAAAAATTACAGAAAAAGTACAGCAAGTATCTGAGCAAATTCAAACGGTATCTATGTCTACAGATGAAATTGCAGCGAGTAGTGAAGAGATTTCGGCTTCTGCAGAAGACATGGCTCAAATTTCCCAAAGATCATCTGACCGAACTGATAGGGTAAAAGAGTCTATTCAACAGCAAGAAAAATCTGTTCAAGAGATCTCGGTTTCAATTGAACATATGCATAATGCAGCAGGAGGATTAAAACAAATAGTTGCCCAATTTACTCTTCAAAAGTAGTAGTATATTTAAGTTTTAATATAGAAAAATTCCATTTAATAAATAAAGAAATCATCCTATATAACAAAGGATGATTTTTTTATGGGAATTTTGTGCAGCTATCACTCAATAAATTCTAATTTTTTACAATTTTCCGATTGTAATATATAATAATACGTAATGTTTTGGAGATTTTTCATTTGTAAAAGATAGTTTATAGGAGGAGAGAAAGGGTGTTCAATAAAAAATCAATGCCGGCTATAAAAATGATCCTTTCGATGTCTATTTTCGGATCAATTGGATTTTTTTCTGTTCAAACAGGTTTACCGTCTTTTGAATTAGTATTCGTTCGTTGCATTTGTGCGACTATATTTTTAGCATTATGTTGGCTCGTAACAGGACAGTATAAAAGTGAAAAATGGAATAAAAAAGAAGTAATGCAAATATTGGCATGCGGTGTATTTCTCGTTTTTAACTGGGTATTTTTATTTAAAGCATTTGAAGTTATGTCGATTACAATTGCGATTTCAGTGTATCACCTTGCACCCATTATCGTATTAATGATTGGTAGTATTGTATTTAAAGAGAGACTTACAGTGTTTGCGGTTATGTCCATTGTCATTTGTTTTATCGGTACAGTTTTAGTAGCTGGAGTAGAT
The DNA here is from genome assembly GCF_022663605.1 of Bacillus cereus group sp. BfR-BA-01379. Taxonomy (NCBI): domain Bacteria; kingdom Bacillati; phylum Bacillota; class Bacilli; order Caryophanales; family Bacillaceae; genus Bacillus; species Bacillus cereus group sp. BfR-BA-01379. The sequence goes on along the minus strand of NZ_JAKUFT010000007.1, from coordinate 84,075 downwards.
GGAAGTCTATCGCTCGAAAAACTGATGTCATCTGGAATGGTATGGGCACTTCTTGCAGCTGTATTTTATGCTTTTACCACTTTATTAGGAAAAGGAATTCAGCATACGAGCGCATATGCGATGACCTTTTTACAAACGTTTTTAGGTATATTTTTATTGCTACCATTCGTAGATTTTGGCAAGTTTCAAGGGTTAACAGAGATGAACTGGATGATGATCACAGCAACAGGACTTATACATACCGGATTTGTATATTACTTATTTTTTGACAGTTTAAGAGGTTTATCGACGAGATTAATCTCGGTATTAGTGTTTTTAGATCCTGCGGTTGCAATATTATTAGATACAGTCTTTACCGGCTTTAGACCGACTAGTATACAAGTAGTAGGGATTGTTCTTATATTTGTAGGAATGGCATTTACTTTTCGAAAAACAAAGGATGAAAAAATAGCGGTAAAAGAAAACTTGTGCTCTTAATTGTAAAAAAATAGGTATATTATATTGAAAAATTTTCTATTTTTTGTACAATATAAAAGGTAGGAAAATAAAGGAAAAGGTAGATGAGAGAGATGAAAAAGCTAGTAAAGGTAGCGACATCGTTAACTTTAATGGGAGGAATATTTGTAGGTGCAAATGGTGTGTCTGCAAATACAGATGTTATCGAAAAATCTAGTCCTAATATTATGATAGAGTTTGATGATGTAGCAACAGATCATTGGGCATATGATGAAATTACGAATTTAGTATATCATCGCATTATGTATGGGTATGGAAATGGTAAGTTTGGGACAGAAGATAATATAACACGCGAACAGGCAGCGGCAGTATTGCATCGTGCACTTCATTTAAAGCGTAGTGTGTTTGATGAAAACCCATATGGAGATATTAGTGGGAAATCAACAATGTTCCCTTACGAAATTTTACATTTAACGAGTATCGGTATTTTTAAAGGTGACGAAAATGGGAATTTCCGTCCGAAAGATACACTGACTCGTGCAGAATTAGCACAAATTTTAACGAAAGCATATGAGTTGAAAACAAAGAGTCCACATACATTTACAGATATACCAGAAAACCATTGGGCAAGAGATGCAATTAGCGCATTGCAATCTAATAATGTAGCGATTGGAACGGGAAATGGCAAGTTCGAGCCTGAAATGCTCGTTACACGCGGGCAATTTGCGAAGTTTTTACAACGATCAATTGATAATTCTTCAGGGAAAATGGAATAGATAAAGAGAAAGCTCATAATTTGTAGAGGAGACATCCTCTGCTCATTATGAGCTTTTATTAATTAGGTAGGTTATTATTTTCGTATTTTGTAGTTCAGTTGATATCCTTTGTCGAAACGTCGAGATATACAGAGTAACAACATATATTTGCATTTTTTGTCTAGAAAATGAAGTTTTAAAATGTGAAGGATTTCTTTTTTAGAAAGTAGAATATTTAATGTATAGAAACACCTTTAAACGACCATAGGAAAGGGAAATGATTTGCGTACAATTCGGCATAAAAATTGAAATTGAGAGCGAATTGGCTCTCCTTTAGTAGTGATTTTCACAATAATAGATTTTTTAAATGTAATATATTGCATAATGGGTGCGAAGGCAACATATGTAATATTGGAAAGGATTTCAGTCTATTATTTTCCGTTTTTTCAAATGGAGATAAAGGGGAGAGGGCAATGAAGAAGAACATGTTACGTATAATGGCAACGGTAACTATTATGGGCGGCTTGTTTGTAAGTACAAATGTTCCAAACGTAAAAGCAGAAGAATATCCAGAAATGATTGTGTTTGATGATGTTCCAGTAAACCACTGGGCATATGACGATATAATGGACGTAGTATACAATAAAGTAATGTTAGGCTATGGAAATGGTAAGTTTGGTGTAGGAGATAATGTAACACGAGAACAAGTAGCAGCAGTACTTTATCGTACATTGAATTTGAAAAAAGAAGGACCTTTAAAAAATCCATATAAAGATATTTCTGAGAGGGCAACAATGTTTTTAGATGAAATTTTAGTATTAACAAAGCATGGTATTTTTAACGGCGATGAAAAAGGAAACTTTAGACCAGCTGCACCAGTAACACGTGCAGAAATGGCTCAAATTCTTACGAAGGCATTTACATTTGAGGTGAAGAAGAACCATACATTTAAAGATGTACCAAATAATCATTGGGCAAAAAATGCAATTAGTGCACTGCAGTCTAATCATGTCATAGTAGGAACAGGAAATGGGAAATTTGAACCGAATACAGTTGTAACACGTGAGCAATATGCAACGTTTTTAAATAGAGCTGTTTTTTATTTTCCTGTAAAAGATGAAAATTATGAATAAAAGTTAAAATATAAGGATATTTAAGTTATATCAATATAATATAAAACAAGAAAAAAGCGCGGGAATCCCACGCTTTTTTCTTGTTTTATATTATTTATAAGTATATCGATTTTCTGTTCATAATTTATTTGTTGGAATTTAGTGGATAAGAAGAGATTGAATAAAGTAACTTTTTATTGCTTAAATATGCGATTTAGTAACTTTATTATTAATAGAGTGTAAATAAAAGTATATGAAATATAGTTCATAAATTAGACAAAAATCACATGGGAATTGTATTGTTACGCTTTCATTAATTCTTTATATTAGAAAAAAATATGTTTTTAGGGAGAGAATACTTTGAAGACAAAAATTCTAAAAGTAGCAACAGCTTTAACAATTATGGGTGGAGTAGCATTTGGTGCTGAGGGGAATACAGCAAAAGCTGAAGTAGCTGCAAAGCCACAACAAGCAAGTCAAGCTATCTTTAAAGATGTACCAGCAGGACATTGGTCTTATGAAGCAATTCAAACTTTAGCAGAACAAGACATTATGCGTGGTTATGGAAATGGTATGTTCGGTTTTGGACATAACGTAACACGTGAACAAGTAGCAGCTTTAATTTATCGTGCACTTGATCTTGATGAAGAATTTGGTGAAGATGAGGAACTAGAAAGCCCATATAATGATATTGTTGATGATAACTCAACGATGTTTCCGTTCGAAGTATTAGCAGTAACAGAATTCGGTATCTTTACAGGTGACGAGAAAGGGAACTTCAGGCCAAAAGATACGTTAACACGTGCAGAAATGGCGCAAGTTCTTACGAGAGCATTTGGATTAAAGGTACAAGGACCAGCAGGATTTAAAGATGTACCAAAGGGACATTGGGCAGAAAATGCGATTAATGCAGTAGGTTCAAATGGTATTTCAATAGGAGATGGTAAGGGTAACTTCGCTCCGAACATGAAAGTAACACGTGAACAATATGCGCAGTTCTTATTTAGAGCACTTTAATAAAAAGGGGATCAGTGTTGTATAACACTGGTCCTTTTTTTGTGTGTAATGCGGGTGAAAGAATACAGTTTTATAAAAAAACGATGAAATTTTCAAAAAAAACTTCCTTTTCTGAAGATTTGTTATATAATATAAAACATAAAATCAAATCTGTTATAAAACAGTTTAAGAAGGGGATGCTAATATGTCGACGCAAACTTCACGGGTTACACTGACCGGAGAAATGTTACCAGCGTACAACGAAATATTGACACCTGAGGCGCTTAGTTTTTTGAAGGAACTACATGAAAATTTCAATGAGCGCCGCATAGAACTTTTACAAAAACGTGCGGAGAAACAAAAGAGAATTGATGCAGGAGAGTTTCCGAAGTTTTTAGAAGAAACAAAGCACATACGTGAAGCGGATTGGACAATTGCCAAATTGCCAAAAGATTTAGAGGATCGCCGCGTAGAGATTACTGGACCAGTAGATAGAAAGATGGTTATTAATGCTTTAAATTCAGGAGCACATCTTTTTATGGCGGATTTTGAAGATTCGAATTCACCAACTTGGGAGAATGCAATTGAAGGACAAATAAACTTACGAGATGCTGTACAGGGAACGATTTCACATAAAAATGAAAACGGAAAAGAATATCGATTAAATAGTAAAACAGCAGTATTAATTGTGCGTCCAAGAGGATGGCATTTAGAAGAAAAACATATGCAAGTTGATGGGAAGAATATGTCTGGTAGCTTAGTAGATTTTGGACTTTATTTTTTCCATAATGCGAAAGCTCTTTTAGCAAAAGAAAGCGGTCCATACTTTTACTTACCGAAAATGGAAAGTCATTTAGAAGCAAGGTTATGGAATGATGTTTTCGTATTTGCTCAAAAATATATCGGTATTCCAAACGGAACAATCAAAGCAACGGTACTACTGGAAACGATTCACGCTTCGTTTGAAATGGATGAAATTTTGTATGAGCTTAAAGATCATTCTGCTGGATTAAATTGCGGAAGATGGGATTATATTTTCAGCTTTCTAAAGAGTTTCCGTAAGCATAATAAATTTTTACTTCCAGATAGAGCGCAAGTCACGATGACGGCGCCATTTATGCGCGCGTATTCTTTGAAAGTCATTCAAACGTGTCACCGCCGTAATGCACCAGCTATTGGAGGAATGGCAGCGCAAATTCCGATTAAAAATAATCCAGAAGCAAATGAAGCAGCTTTTGAAAAAGTGCGTGCAGATAAGGAGCGCGAAGCTTTAGACGGTCATGACGGGACTTGGGTTGCCCACCCGGGACTTGTACCAGTCGCGATGGAAGTATTTAATCACATTATGAAAACTCCGAATCAAATTTTTAGAAAACGTGAAGAAATATATGTTACAGAAAAGGATTTATTAGAAGTGCCAGTGGGAACGATTACAGAAGAGGGACTTCGTCTGAATATTAGTGTAGGTATTCAATATATCGCATCTTGGTTAAGCGGACGGGGAGCAGCACCAATTTATAACTTAATGGAAGATGCGGCAACAGCGGAAATTTCTAGAGCGCAAGTATGGCAATGGATTCGTCATGAAGGTGGAAAGCTAAATGACGGCCGTAATATTACGCTTGAATTGATGGAAGAGCTAAAAGAAGAAGAGCTAGCAAAAATAGAAAGAGAGATTGGTAAAGAAGCCTTTAAGAAAGGGAGATTCCAAGAGGCGACAACGTTGTTTACAAATCTCGTTCGGAATGATGAATTCGTACCATTTTTAACATTACCGGGTTATGAAATTTTATAAAAATTGAAAAGGGGATGGAACAAATGAAAAACGAAAGAATCGAGAAATTACAAGAGAGCTGGGAATTAGATACACGCTGGAAAGGGATTACACGTCCGTATTCGGCAGAAGATGTAATTCGCTTGCGCGGATCGATTGATATTGAACATACATTAGCGCGCCGCGGTGCAGAAAAGCTTTGGTCATCGCTTCATACGGAAGATTATATTAACGCACTTGGCGCATTAACAGGGAACCAAGCGATGCAACAAGTGAAAGCTGGACTAAAAGCAATTTATTTAAGTGGATGGCAAGTAGCGGCGGATGCGAACCTTTCTGGACATATGTATCCAGACCAAAGTTTATATCCAGCGAACAGCGTACCTGCTGTAGTAAAACGAATTAATCAAACACTGCAACGTGCGGATCAAATTCAGCATATGGAAGGAAGCGATGATACAGATTATTTCGTACCGATTGTAGCAGATGCAGAAGCTGGATTTGGCGGACAATTAAACGTATTTGAACTGATGAAAGGTATGATTGAAGCAGGTGCATCAGGTGTGCACTTTGAAGATCAATTATCTTCAGAGAAAAAATGCGGCCATTTAGGCGGAAAAGTATTACTACCGACGCAAACAGCGGTACGTAATTTAATTTCGGCACGCCTTGCGGCAGATGTAATGGGAGTGCCGACCATTATTGTTGCAAGAACAGATGCGGATGCAGCAGATTTAATTACGAGCGATATTGATCCGGTTGATAAAGCATTTATTACAGGAGAAAGAACTCCAGAAGGATTTTACCGTACGAAAGCAGGTCTTGATCAAGCGATTGCACGTGGTTTAGCATACGCTCCTTATGCAGATCTCGTTTGGTGCGAAACATCTGAACCGAATTTAGAAGATGCAAAACGATTTGCGGATGCAATTCATAAAGAGCATCCAGGGAAATTACTTGCATATAACTGTTCGCCTTCATTCAACTGGAAACAAAAACTAGATGAGAAAACAATTGCGAGCTTCCAAAAAGAAATCGCATCTTACGGTTATAAGTTTCAGTTCGTAACACTAGCTGGATTCCACTCATTAAACTACGGCATGTTTGAATTAGCACGTGGCTATAAAGAGCGCGGCATGGCAGCGTACTCTGAACTACAACAAGCAGAATTCGCAGCAGAAAAACACGGTTACTCTGCAACTCGTCATCAACGCGAAGTAGGAACAGGTTACTTTGATGAAGTAGCACAAGTTATTACAGGCGGTACTTCATCAACGACAGCGTTAAAAGGCTCTACAGAAGAAGCACAGTTTACAAAATAAAAGGAAGGGGCACCTCTTTGAAGGGTGCCCCTTATTATTTTCTAAACGATTCGAGAGTAAATGAAAATATATCAAAGATTTTTTCGATATATCGACTTACCGACAAAAAAGACAATATGATTAAATCCACTCAGCTCTATGCTTACGAATAAACTCCATATCCTTTTCATAATGCTTTAAATGTCCTTCATCAATCATTCTTTGGAAATTCACATCGCCTTCTTGTGCTTTTCTTTTCATATATGTACATAAAGCTTCTAATCGTAGTAACACCATTCCTAAGTAATCTTCGTCCATACTTTTACCGTAGGACTGGACAAATAATTTCACTCTTTCTTTCATCCGGCTAGCATGTTGCGATGAGTCGTAATGAACTGCCTTACCCGATTCTGTATAATACGTTCTACTTAAAGGTACACAAGTATACAGCGTGTAAGCGATATCCCAAATTCTTGGACCAGGAGCAGCGACATCAAAATCAATAATGCCTACTGGTTTTTCTTGATTAAAAATAATGTTATACATAGCAAAATCATTGTGGCATACAACCTCAATGTCATTTGGAGTACAATCCATCGGTTGCCATTTATCTGATAAGGGAAAGTCACTTACCGCATCATGGTACAGGCGCAGCATCTTTGCTATTTCTTTTAAAACAGCATTAGACCACATATATTCTTTTAACGGATAATTCCCAGCTTCTCCTTCAATAAAGGATAAAATTTCTCTATCTTTTTCATCTACACCTAAAAACCTTGGAGCATGATGAAACCCTTTGTTTTCTAAGTGTTGTAATAATGTATGAATGTTTGCACTGCCTGGCTTTAATTCTCGCCGAACAGTATTTTCAGAACGATACACATTTGATACATTTCCCCCTGTAAGCTTTTCTTCTTTGGCGTAGTTTGACATGTAATCCCCTCCGATATAATTATATTGTAACACTTCAGAACAAGGGGTGTAATCGTATTTAAATGATGTGTATGTTCATTTTCAAATGAAATCCGCACATACTAAAATCAATTATTTACGAAAGTACAATCCATTTGATTTGTCAGTTATTTTCAAAAAAGATTGTACATTTTATTTTAATGTGCTATGATAGTCCCAGTTGAATAGTTAAATTAAGCAATCCATATGTTATCAAGTGCTGAAAACGAACGAGAAAAAGTATGTGAGAACTAGTTTATGTTTCGTATTTGATAATGTGTGGATTCTTTTTTTAGACAGGAAGACTAAAAAAATTAAAATTTGTATTTTCTTAGGAGGAAATAATCATGGCAGTAACAGGACAAGTAAAATGGTTTAACAACGAAAAAGGCTTCGGTTTCATCGAAGTTCCAGGCGAAAACGATGTATTCGTACATTTCTCTGCAATCGAAACTGAAGGTTTCAAATCTTTAGAAGAAGGTCAAAAAGTTAGCTTCGAAATCGAAGAAGGTAACCGTGGACCTCAAGCTAAAAACGTAATCAAACTATAATTTTATAGTTTATTATGGAAAAAAGGGATGGCTGCTGCCATCCCTTTTTTTGTTGTAATATACGATGAAAAAGTATATAAAACGAAGAAGAGTAAAAGGCCTTCCAAAATGGAAGGCCTTTTACTCTTCTTTTCCAATCTTTTTCTTTTCGCGTTTCTTACATTCAGGGCATTTCGATTTACGAAAAGGTTTTGCGAAAAATAGTAGAATGAAAAATAAACCGAATATAATGCTAGCTGAGTTTTTTATGATCACAATGCTGCTATTTTTCATTTGAATCGTTGGTTGCATTTCTTTTTCTTCCATAGTAGACCTCCATATATTGGATTTTTTCTTTTAATTATAGCAAAGTTAATTGTCATAATGATGAAAAATGAAGAAGCAGTTGTAAATATTTATAGGTAGTATAAATGGATTTTGTATCGGTTTTTTATTATTAAATCACTATAGTGTTGTTTTGTAATTTAAAAGATGTTTGATAAATGATAAAGTATTGTAAAAAAGCGGAACCTGTAAACCATTTCCTTTACATAGATGCTAGAATTATATATGCAGCTGCTAATATAAATAGAAAAAAAGGAGACAGTAGAATATGGAAAGTAAAGTAGAACGCTATGTTGAAAATTATGTGGTAAATAAAAATACAATGGCCTTACTTCCTGTTATTCTAAGTGAGAAGAAAATTGTTACACGAGTTGTTGAGATGGAAGATTCCTTTTTCGTATTTCAAAAGCCCCTAGATATTATAGAAAGAAGTTGCCGCAAGCATGGTTCTAGTTTCTTAGGCAGAAAAGAAGGAACGAAAGAGTTAACTCATATTACACATAAAGCACCGATTGCCATTAGTCCGGCAGATCAACTTTATTTTTTCCCCACTTATTCATACTCTAGAAAAGAGTGTGCTTGGTTGTCTCATTTTTATATTGAAAGTAATAAAGAGTCAAAAGATGGAAATGTTATTATTAGATTTATAAATGGCTTTGCTGTGAAATTAGAAATATCAAAAAGTAGTTTTGAAAATCAACAAAATCGTACAGCGAAATTGCGTACTGAATATGAAGATTGTAGAAAAAAACAAGGAAACCCTTGTTTTAAAGAGATTGATAAAACGGAAGAATCTAGACTGAAACCAGCATATGAGAAAGTGTATTTTGTTAAGGAAGGCGAAGTGTGAGAGGATGGGGGGAACCCCCATTCTTTTTATTTGCCCTGAAATTTGTGCTTATTAATAGTGTACAGGATGATTAAAAGTTGCAAGGAAAGGGTTAATATAGAATATATTATTTTTAGGGAGAGAAGGAAATTTTTCCTAATCTTAATATAGGAATTGTGGTTATTGAGGGTCTTTTTGGCAAAATGATATGTTTTAAAAGTAGTAACTGATGTACCTGACAAAATATCGATATCTTTTTATACCCTAGGCAATTAGGTTTATGAAAAAATTGCATAAATAATGGGAAATGAAAAATAAATCGAATATGATACTAGCTAAATTTTTCCTCGATAATAATGTTAATGTTTTTTGTTTTGAATCGTTAGTTGGGTCTTTTTCTCCATAACTGATTTCCGTATAGTGGGTCTATATTTTAGATATGAGAAAGGGAATCCCTCTATATAATAAATAATTCTTTGGATAATGGAATTGAAAAAATGAAAAAAGTGGTAATTAATTATATTTTTTCTTATAATGATAGCAAGCGAATTCTAACGCGTTTATCATAATAATCATTGAAGTGTATAATGGGATTCCTAATGATTTGCAATATATCATAAAAATGAAAAAAATGGAGGAAAAACCTTGGCTACAGACACAGTTATTACAAATACTACAAATACTACCATTACTAAATATGTGAGTTTCGATTATTTCACGGTATGCTGTAAAGAAAAAGGGATTCCGGTTGTTGGAAGGGAAACGCCTTTTAATTTGACAACTATGTTTACTATTCTAGACAAAAAAAGTTTAGAAGAAAGAACAACAGAATATAAGCAAGAAAAAGCAAGATTAGATGAAATTGGATTGGTTGGAAAAAGCACAACTTTGTGGAGGTTGTATTTTTCTAGACTTAGAGATTTTAATTTACCTAACAGAGCGAAAAAAAATGGCTTATCTCAGCCTGTTGATTTAGAAGATGATGAATATTTGGGAGAGAATGTATCAGCCATTTATGATGAACAACGTAATATATTGATGGTTCAAAGAAACAGAAATAGCTTGGGACCAGGCGCAATTGAGACTTATTTTAATCAATTTTTAGATGGTAAGGATGAAGTCGTTTTTAGACCCATTCCAATAAAAAATGCAAGAGAGCGTATTAAAGAAGCACAATATGTACGGAAACTAAAAGTGAAATTTGCTGATGTGAAAAAGGCTGAAGAAGTAGTGAGTGGGGTATCACTGAAGAAATGGATTTCTCTTTTTAATGATTATGATTCTGTAACGGGAGAAATAGTAGTAACCGTTGGAAGACAGAGAAAAGCAAGTTTAGGTGGGAATTTGAAAGGTTTATTGGATGAGGTATATGAAAATAGTGAATTAATCACTAGAGCGCAAGCATCTGTGAAAAAATCAGATATATCGGACCCAGAGACTATTGATTTATTTGCTGAAAATGCACATGATGTTACAAGTTTTACTGTAAAACCTCGTACTGCATTGAAACATGAAGTTGTGATTGGAGCGATGGAGGATTTATATGAACGTAAGAAGACGGAGTTAATAAATATTCTTTATAAAAAAAAGGATGAATAAACATGAAGTTTGAGAAATACTATCCGACTGTGATTAGCGCATTGTTGGTAATCGTATTTGGCTGTTTTCGATTTACTCCTAAAATAGATGGTTTTGAAAAGGTTCTTGATGGAGTAATTTCTTTTTCTTCTATCGCGCTGGGGTTTTTAGGGGCTTTATTAGCCATAATTTTGAGCATATCTAAATCAAATGTTATTCAACATTTATATAGTTATATGGCCCAAAGTGGTGGTGATGGAAGGAAAATTCTATTTGGTTATTTTCAAAGAGGGCTTTTGACTGGTTTTGCTGTGGTTATCTTATCAATTGGTATGTATGTTATTTCAAAACAAACTTTAAATATGTATTTTATAGGTATTAGTTACTTGTGGTTATTTTTGGTATTCTACTTTGTACTCTCATCCTATAGAATTGTATCTGTATTAATGTATACCTTATTCAAGCATGAATCAGAAAATGAACCATATAGACCTGAGACGGTGACAGAAGAGACGGAAGCATTAAGGCAACGTTTGATTCGTGAAAGGGGAGAGTAAAATATATAAATAAAAGCACCTTTTATTTTAGGGGTGCTTTTGTTTTGAAGTGTTTAAAATAGAAAGAGTAATGTGGATACGTGAATGAAAGAGTTGGGAGAAAGAATAGTAATTTAGCTATTATGTAGGGGAGGTATTTGGAATGAAATGGTTTGAAGTGAAGACAGTTGAGGAGCTTCGACAATTAGGGAAATTAAAGGATATAAAATTTAAAGTATCAAATGATTTAGGGCCAAATATTAAAGTAGTCGCAAGGAGTTGGGATGATTTATTTGTAGCGGTAAAATCTCTAAAGCGGTTTGTAGAATTTAAAACGGGTAGCTATGAGTTTAAAGAAAAAGTGGAAAATAATGTGCCATATTTTAAATCGGAAGTGGATAAGCTTATTTATTATATAATGGAATTGGATGGAGAAGTTAGACAGGAAAAGTTAAATATAACGCCATTTCATTATCAAAATAAAGAGTTTGCAACTACATGGCGCAATAAGTTGATGAAAAAGCTACATCCAGATGTATGTAAACACCCTATGGCACAAAAAGCAACTGTAGAATTAAATTATTTATATGCAAGGATGGTGCAGAATGGGAAGTGAAAAAAAAGAAATTATGCCTCATCCGAGTTGGGAAAACCGTATTCTATATGAGAAGCCAAAAGGTTCAGAGAAATTAACACCAAAAACATTAACTGAAATTACAAATGCGTGGGATGCACATGCTTATTTAGACGAAAAGGGACAATTATGGATTGCTGCAAAAGTATTGCATACTATATTAAGAACTAATAAATCTTCTGCTGAGTACATTTTAAGTGGTATAGTAAAGGCGAATAAATTAAATCTAGGAGATGATATATATATATTAGAGCTTTCGTTATAGTAGGGCAGTTAACAAAAGAAATAGAAAATGCAGGTCTTAAATCAAGAGGCGCTTACTTAAGGTTTTCTGAAGAATGTTTAAGGGCAATAAGAGATTCAGATAGAGCAAAAGTTTTACGTGGAGAGTATGAAGAATATTTGAAGGAACAAAAGAAGGGTTTAAAACATAGAAGGATTAGGAAATTTGATATTAAACATGACGAACTTACTGGTGAAAGACTAGTGCGAAAGACAGCGGAGTTTTCGCATATAAGAAGTTGTAACAGGTATAAAGAGCTTTCGACTTACATTGAAAATGGTCTGATTGTAAACAAAGAGACACATGATATTATTACTGCAAGTGGCATAAATAATGAAGAACAACTGAAATTTTTATGTAGTGAAAAGAATTGGGATGTAGCTTGGCATAAGGAGTACCAAGAATTTCTAAAAAGGAATAAATAAGTGTATTTGAAAGAGCCGGCACAGAATTTCTAATGTAGGCTCTTTTTTTATTAAAATAAGAAAAGAAGAGTGTAATTGGTTGAAAAATAGTGACGTTAACAAAAAAGTCCAATAGCTTTGATATGTCAGTGCTGTATTTTTATGTTTATTGTAACTTCCATTTTATATTTTGAAATTAAATAAGAAAAATATAAATTAATACAAATAAATTAGACTTGCGATTTTTTGATGACTTATTGTCGAATATTGATAGATTATCATAGCGTAATAATGAAGGAATTCTTGTGAAAGGTATGGAAACTTAATAATTACATCTCCATATGTCGTATCCACCATTTCCTCTTTCATATAAGCAATGATACAGTAGAGGTAGTACTTAGAGTAAAGGGGTAAAGTGTAGAATGGATTTTCAGACAATCAAAGAGTATTTTTCACCAGAAAATATGGATCATATTGTTGAAAGCTATAAAGCGTTCGGACCACTGCTTGGTATTGGTTTGCCGATGATAGAAGCGTTGATTCCGGCATTGCCACTCATCGTATTTGTACTGGCAAATGCTGTTGCATTTGGATTTTGGCTCGGTTTTCTTTATTCTTGGCTTGGATCAGTAATGGGCGCCTTACTTGTCTTTTTCATTATCCGCCATTTTGGCAGAAGTCGTTTCTTTTCTTTTGTAAATAAGCATGAGAGAGTACGAAAGGCAATGGGATGGATTGAAAGGAAAGGATTCGCACCGATTTTCGTCATATTTTGTTTTCCGTTTACACCGTCTGCGCTTATAAATGTTGTCGCTGGTTTATCTCGCATTAGTGTAAAGCAGTTTGGACTTGCGCTCGCGTTCGGAAAGCTTGTGATGATCTTTATTTTAACGTATATCGGTCATGATTTAATGTCATTTATTCATAATCCGGTGAAATCAGTCATTGTAGTGATTGGTATTTTTATTTTATGGTATGTCGGTAAGAAAATCGAAGTAAAGTTAGAACTACATTAAGAATAGTCTTCTTGGTAAAGGAAAGCTTCATTATTAAAGGATAAGGGGAGAAGCGGATGAAGAAAACTTTGAAAAAAGAAGGCATAGAGTGGATACGAACAATTTTAATTGGTGTATTATTAGCTGTATTTTTTCGAACGTTTTTCTTTTCAACGTACGTTGTAGAGGGGAAGTCAATGATGCCGACATTGCAAGATGGCAATATGCTCGTTGTAAATAAGGTGAGTTATCAAGTGGGGGACTTGAATAGATTTGATGTTGTTGTGTTTCATGCGAATAAAAAAGAGGACTACGTAAAACGAATTATCGGTTTACCTGGGGATCAAATTGAATATAAGCATGATAAACTATATATAAACGGACAATTCGTGGATGAACCTTATTTAGAGACGTATAAGAAAGAGATAAATGGACGACAACTAACAGGTGATTTTAAACTAGAAGAGTTAACGAAAGAAAAGTCGGTGCCACCTGGATATATTTTTGTAGTAGGTGATAACCGCCTCGGGAGCTGGGATAGTAGACACTTTGGATTTGTAAAAGCTGATACAGTTGTCGGTAAAGTTGATTTACGATATTGGCCAATTCAAGAGGTACAAACGAATTTTTCAAAAGGTTGATATAATAGGTAAAAGTATAGAAAAAGACAAACTACTCCGTTTGTCTTTTTTCGTGTCCTATAATACAATTATAGTAGCAAACTAACGTTCGTTATGTAAGTGAAAGGTGGGGTTACATGTCACTTCGATTTGTGATTGGTAGAGCGGGAAGTGGAAAAAGTACACTTTGTTTACACGAAGTGCAAGAAGAGTTAAAGCAGCGCCCAAGAGGGGAAACAATATTATATCTTGTGCCAGAACAGATGACATTCCAAACGCAGCAGGCGTTAATTGGTAGTGAGGATGTTAGAGGTTCTATTCGGGCACAAGTTTTTAGTTTTTCACGGTTAGCGTGGAAGGTGCTGCAAGAAGTGGGCGGAGCGAGTCGTCTTCACATCGATGAAGCGGGTGTACATATGCTACTTCGTAAAATTGTAGAGTCTCGTAAAGATGGATTATCAGTGTTCCAAAAAGCAGCGGAGCAAAACGGTTTCTTTGAACATCTTGGTAGCATGATTGCGGAGTTTAAACGTTACAACGTGACGCCATCTAACGTATATGAAATGTGGCAACAATTAGATGCGCATAGTAGCAGTGCAGAGCAAAAGTTATTAGCGAATAAAGTGTATGATCTACAACTATTATATGATGATTTCGAACGTGCTTTAATCGGAAAATATTTAGATTCAGAAGACTACCTGCAATTACTAGTGGAAAAGCTTCCGCAATCTGAATATGTAAATGGAGCTGAAATTTATATAGATGGATTCCATTCGTTCTCACCGCAAGAACTAGAAATTGTAAGACAGCTTATGATTTGCGGAGCGAGAGTTACAATCACGTTAACGATAGATGAAAAAACGTTAGCACAGCCAGTAAATGAACTAGATTTATTTTATGAAACGACGTTAACGTATGAAAAAATAAAGCAAGTGGCGCGTGAAGAGAAGATAGAAATTGAAAAAACGATTCCACTTATGGAACAACCACGTTTTCATTCGCAAGCATTAGCGCATTTAGAAACGCATTATGAAGCGCGTCCGAATGAAAAGTTTCACGGGGAAGCAAGTGTAACGATTCATACAGCAGCGAATTTACGAGCTGAAGTAGAAGGTGTTGCTCGTGAAATTCGTAGACTTGTGGCGGATGAAGACTACCGTTACCGAGATATTGCGGTCCTTCTTCGTAATGGGGAAAGTTATTACGATGTAATGCGAACGTTATTTACGGATTATAATATCCCACACTTCATCGATGAAAAACGCCCAATGTCACATCATCCGCTAGTAGAATGTATTCGTTCTGCACTAGAGATTATTAGTGGGAATTGGCGTTATGATGCAGTGTTTCGCTGCGTGAAAACAGAGCTTTTATATCCATTAGACGTAAGAAAAGAAACGATGCGTGAAGAGATGGATGAGTTTGAAAACTACTGTTTAGCGTACGGTGTACAAGGGAAGAGATGGACTTCAGAAGATCCGTGGATGTACCGTCGTTATCGTTCTCTTGACGATACGGACGGGATGATTACAGACAGTGAACGTGAAATGGAAGAGAAAATAAATCGACTACGCGACGTTGTAAGAACGCCTGTTATTCGTATGCAAAAAAGGTTGAAGCGTGCGGGAACAGTTATGCAAATGTGCGAAGCTGTTTACTTATTTTTAGAAGAGCTTGATGTTCCGAAAAAGCTAGAAGCATTACGTATTCGTGCAGAAGAGAGTGGAGATTTCTTATTCGCAACAGATCATGAGCAAGTATGGGAAGAAGTAATGAGTCTTCTTGATACGTTCGTTGAGATGCTTGGTGAAGAGAAAATGTCACTTTCTATGTTCACAGACGTTATGTCGACAGGTCTTGAGGCGCTTCAATTCGCAAACATTCCGCCTTCATTAGACCAAGTGTTAATTGCAAATATTGATCGTTCTAGATTATCGAATGTGAAAGCAACGTTTGTTATTGGCGTAAATGAAGGAGTGATTCCAGCAGCACCGATGGATGAAGGTATGCTTTCTGATGAAGAAAGAGATGTTCTTAGTGCTGCAGGTATCGAATTAGCACCAACGACGAGACAAACTTTACTAGAAGAACAGTTCGTTATGTACCAAATGGTAACGAGAGCGACTGAGAAATTATATATTTCTTGTCCGCTAGCAGATGAGGAAGGAAAGACGTTACTTGCGTCTAGCTTTATTAAGAAAATAAAAAGAATGTTTCCTGATGTGAAAGATACATTTATTACGAATGATGTAAATGATTTATCACGCTTGGAACAAATTTCGTACGTAGCAACGCCAGAAGTAACGTTGTCATATGTTATGCAGCAACTGCAAACGTGGAAGCGATATGGATTTGAAGGGAATTTAGACTTTTGGTGGGACGTATATAATTTCTACGTTACTTCAGATGAATGGAAGCAAAAAAGTAGCCGTGTATTATCAAGTTTATTCTACCGAAATCGTGCGCAAAAGCTAAGTTCAGTTGTAAGTAGAGATTTATACGGAGACACAATAAAAGGAAGCGTCTCTCGTATGGAACTATTTAACCGTTGCGCATATGCTCATTTCGCGCAGCACGGTTTATCATTAAGAGAGCGTGATATTTTCAAACTGGATGCGCCAGATATCGGGGAATTATTCCATGCAGCGCTGAAGAGAATTGCAGACAGGCTATTACGTGAAAATCGTACTTGGGCAGATTTATCAATAAAAGAGTGTGAGCATCTTTCTGCTGTAGTAATAGAAGAGATTGCACCGTTATTACAAAGACAAATTTTATTAAGTTCAAACCGTCATTTCTATTTAAAACAAAAACTACAACAAATCATTTTCCGTACGTCAATTATTCTTCGTGAACATGCGAAATCAAGTGGTTTCGTACCCGTTGATTTAGAAGTGCCGTTCGGTATGGGCGGTACAGGATCACTTCCGCCAATGGAATTCTCATTACCAAATGGCGTGAAGATGGAAGTAGTTGGCCGTATTGACCGTGTTGATAAGGCAGAAGATGAAAGTGGTACGTTCCTACGTATTATTGACTATAAATCAAGCTCAAAATCGTTAGACTTAACGGAAGTGTATTACGGATTGGCACTTCAAATGTTAACGTATTTAGATGTTGTTACTTCGAATGCACATACGTGGATGAAAAAAGGCGGCACGGCATCACCGGCTGGTGTACTGTACTTCCATATTCATAACCCAATCGTTGAGATGAAAGGTGACGCATCTGAAGCAGAAATTGAGAAAGAAATTTTAAAGAAATTTAAAATGAAAGGACTCGTGCTAGGCGATGCTGACGTTGTTCGTTTAATGGATAACAAACTTTCAACAGGAAGCTCTGATATTATTTCTGCGGGTCTGAAAAAAGACGGTAGCTTTAGTGCGCGTTCAAGTATTGCAAGTGAACAAGAGTTTAACGTATTGCAAAAATACGTACACCATACGTTTGAAAATATCGGAAAAGACATTACAGAAGGCGTAATCGATATTGCTCCTTACAAAAAGGGGAACAAAGCGGCATGTACGTTCTGTAACTTCAAATCTGTTTGTCAGTTCGATGAATCACTTGAAGATAATCAATTCCGTACGCTAAAAGATATGAAAGATAGCGAAGCGATGGAGAAAATTAGAGAGGAGGTTGGCGGAGAATGATTGAAAATTGGCCTGAAAAACCAGAAGGTAGTCAGTGGACAGATGATCAGTGGAAAGCGGTTGTAGCGAACGGACGTGATATTTTAGTCGCAGCAGCAGCTGGATCAGGGAAAACAGCAGTATTAGTTGAACGTATTATTAAAAAGATTATAAGTGAAGAAAATCCAGTCGATGTCGACCGCCTGCTCGTTGTAACATTTACGAATGCAGCGGCGCAAGAGATGAAAAACAGAATTGGGGAAGCGTTAGAAAAAGTATTAATTGATGAGCCGGGCTCTCAGCACGTAAGAAAGCAGCTGAGTTTATTAAATAAAGCTTCTATTTCGACGATCCATTCCTTTTGTTTACAAGTAATTAGAGGATACTACTACATGCTTGATGTTGATCCTCGTTTCCGCATTGCGAATCAAACAGAAAATGAATTATTAAAAGAAGAAGTGTTAGATGACATATTAGAAGCAGAGTATGGAATTGAAGATAATACGATATTCTTTGAACTCGTTGATCGTTATACGAGTGATCGTAGTGATGATGACTTACAGCGTATGATTTTAGCGCTTCATACAGAATCAAGAGCGCATCCAAATCCGGAAAAATGGCTCGATAAATTAGTAGAAGCATACGACGTGGAAGGAAAGACAATTGAAGATTTAGTGTATGCTTCTTACTTATTAGAAGATGTGAAATTCCAGCTTGAAACAGCAGAACAGCATATTCGTAAAGCGAATGAACTCGCAATGCTTCCTGACGGTCCAGCGCCTCGCGTTGAAACCTTGCAAGCTGATGCAGCGTTACTCGGAACGTTATCATCAGCTGCTTGTGAATCGTGGACAAGCGTTTATGAAGCGATGCAAAACGTATCGTGGCAAACATTAAAGCGTATTAAGAAAAGTGATTACAACGAAGATGTTGTAAAACAAGTAGACTCTCTTCGTAATAAAGCGAAAGATGAAGTGAAGAAATTACAAGAAGAGCTATTTAGCCGTAAACCTGAAAGTTTCTTACGAGATTTTCAAGATATGCATCCTGTATTAGAAAAGCTTGTTCAACTTGTAAAAGTATTTACAGAGCGTTTCCAAGCGATGAAACGAGATAAAGGGATGGTCGATTTCACAGATTTAGAGCATTTCTGTTTACAAATTTTAAGTGAACAAAGTGAAAATGGTGAGATGAAGCCATCAGCAGTAGCGCTTCAATATCGCAATAAATTTGCTGAAGTACTAGTTGATGAATATCAAGATACGAACTTCGTACAGGAATCCATTATTAAATTCGTAACGAAAGATTCTGAGAGTGAAGGAAACTTGTTCATGGTAGGTGACGTAAAACAGTCGATTTATCGTTTCCGACTAGCAGAACCAGGTTTATTCCTAGGAAAGTATAAACGCTTCACACCAGAAGGATCGGGCGGCGGAATGAAGATAGATTTAGCGAAAAACTTCCGTAGTCGTCAAGAAGTGTTAGCAGGTACGAACTTTATTTTCAAACAAATTATGGGTGAAGAAGTCGGAGAAATCGACTACGATGCAGACGCTGAATTAAAGTTAGGTGCTAGCTATCCAGAAGGTGAAGATGTAGCGGCAGAACTACTATGCATTCAGCAAACGGAAGAAGAAGTGCAAGACGGAGAAGAAGGTGCGGAAGTCGAAAAAGCGCAACTTGAAGCTCGTCTTATGGCGCAGCGCATTAAAGCGATGGTTGATTCAGGTTATGAAGTGTACGATCGTAAAACGGATAGTATGCGCCCTGTACAATACCGCGATTTCGTTATTTTACTTCGCTCGATGCCGTGGGCACCACAAATTATGGAAGAGTTAAAGCTGCAAGGAATTCCAGTATACGCTGATCTTGCGACTGGTTACTTTGAAGCGACAGAAGTAAATATTATGATGAACGTATTCCGTGTGATCGATAATCCGATGCAAGATATTCCACTTGCCGCAGTGCTTCGTTCACCAATCGTTGGGTTAAATGATGAGGAACTTGCGACGCTTCGTGCTCATGGGAAGAAAGGGTCGTTTTATGAAGTAATGAGCTCATTCTTAAAAGGGGCACCGCTTGAGGAAGAACAAGAACTTCATGATAAATTAGAGTGGTTCTATAACTTACTGCAAGGATGGCGTGAATTTGCGCGTCAACAGTCACTTTCTGATTTAATTTGGAAAGTGTACGGTGAGACAGGTTATTACGACTTTGTTGGCGGTTTACCAGCTGGAAAGCAAAGGCAAGCAAACCTGCGTGTACTTTATGACCGCGCAAGGCAATATGAAGCAACATCGTTTAGAGGATTATTCCGCTTCTTGCGCTTTATTGAGCGTATTTTAGAACGCGGTGATGATATGGGTACGGCGAGAGCTTTAGGTGAACAAGAAGATGTCGTTCGTATTATGACGATTCATAAAAGTAAAGGATTAGAGTTCCCAGTGGTATTCGTAGCGGGGCTTGGTCGCCGTTTTAATACACAAGATTTAATGAAACGTTTCTTACTGCATAAAGACTTCGGTTTCGGTTCGCAATTTATCGATCCACGTAAACGTATTAAATATACGACATTATCGCAACTAGCAATTAAGCGTAAAATGAAAATGGAATTAATCGCGGAAGAAATGCGCGTATTATACGTAGCGTTAACGCGTGCAAAAGAGAAGTTAATTTTAATCGGAACGGTTAAGGATGCAAATAAGGAAATGGAAAAATGGCTTGATGCGAGGGAGCATAGTGAGTGGTTATTACCAGACCATATACGTGCTGGGGCGTCTTGTTATTTAGACTGGATTGCACCTTCGTTATATAGACATCGTGATAGTGAAATGCTTCTTGAATTAGGACAAGGTAGTATTCCAGCTGAAATTTATGGATATAGTGCGAGCTGGAAAGTCGAAGTTGTAGACGGCAGCACGTTACTTGCGCCAGAACCGGTTCAAGAAGAGAAACAAGAATTACTAGAAGCACTTCGTGAGAAAAAAGCTGTTCCCCTGCAAAGTGAACGAAAAGATGAAGTGTACGACAGATTAATGTGGAAGTATGGATATGAGGAAGCAACATCTCACCGTGCGAAACAATCTGTTACGGAAATAAAGAGAAATTATCAATCTGAAGAAGGTAGCGATAACGCCTTTATTAAAAAAATGCGTGCGCCAATTAAAACACGCCCTCGTTTTATGGAGAAAAAAGGATTAACATACGCTGAAAGAGGTACGGCAGTTCATGCTGTTATGCAGCATGTTGATTTGAAAAAGCCGATTACAGAAGAAGTGATTCGGGAGCAAATTAGTGGCATGGTTAATAAAGAACTATTAACATTCGAACAAGCCGAAGAAATAGCAATCGAAAAAGTGATTTCATTCTTTGACAGTGATCTAGGTAAAAGGGTATTAGCGGCGAAAAGTGTTGAGCGTGAAGTACCATTTACGATGATGCTTGCAGCAGAAGAAGCATATCAAGATTGGCAAGGGCAGAGCGGGGAATCAATACTTGTCCAAGGGGTTATCGACTGCATAATTGAAGAGGAAGACGGTATTACATTAATCGACTTTAAAACAGATACGATTGAAGGAAAGTTCCCAGGTGGATTTGATCAAGCGAAACCAATTTTAGAAGATCGATACAAAGTGCAGCTTTCGTTGTATGCAAAGGCACTTGAAAAAAGCTTGCAACATCCTGTGAAAGAGAAATGCTTATACTTCTTTGATGGCAATCATATTGTAAAAATTGAAGAATAGAGGGACTTGAAAATGGCAACGGAAAAAACGTTAAGAACGTGTGAAAAAGGACATGAATACTATAAAAGTAGCGATTGTCCAACTTGCCCAGATTGTGAGAAAGAAAAGAAACCAACAACAGGATTTCTTTCACTTCTTTCATCACCAGCACGAAATGCGCTAGAGCATCATGGAATTCACACGATAGAAGAACTATCAAAGTATAGTGAGAAAGAAATTTTAAAACTGCATGGTATGGGGCCAGCGTCTATGCCGAAGCTTAGAAAGGCTTTGGAGGAAGCTGGGTTATCATTTCAATAAAATGAAGCAGTAAACAGTGGAGTCTTTTCATAATCTTGAATGAGATAAAAGAAAAAAGTAGGAGATATTCTCCTACTTTTTTTACGCTGTTCCGATCTGATCTTGATCCGCCACATCAGAATCAAACGTATTTGTTGCACTAACACCACTAAAAGTATTCACGACAAATCCAACATTGGAAGCTCCGGATCCATTATAAGCTTTCGTATTTTCTTTCGGAGATACGTTATAAAAATCCCCTAAATTAAAAGAACCATTACTGTTTTGAACGACGAGATTTCCAACAACAGAAGGCATACCATCCACCTACTTTACTAAGCCTTTTAATTACTATATGAATTATTGAGCGGAAGGTTCATCAGTAATATATTGGCGAATTTGCATAATACGAGAGTTATTGAAAGCATAATCAACATTTCCGATTTGAAAGCAACCAGAATTTAAGAGTGTTCGTAATTCAACGTCATTCACTTCAATAAAAGGACATTCATTTACAATGTTTAATTTTACATCTGTCGTGCGTTTTGGGATTGTGACATGTTCATCTGTAAAAATTTCAAATGCATCTAAGCGACCTTCGCCTTTTATATAACAAGGAATTTCCCGGTGGACGGCAAGAGCCCTACTTTTTAACTCCATTTGATTTGCATCTCCAACTTGAAACACGGCAGTAATCCCTAAAGAAATAATAGAAACATTTTGGACAACAGACACATGATGTAACATAATTTCTCAGTCTCCTTAACCTGGAGTAGGAGGGACATCTGTTACTAACGGTACAAACGGACCCTCTGTTACAGTTTCAAATGGTGTATCAAGAATAGAAGATAGAATGAGGAGATTCGCATCCCCAATTAAAAAGAGTGCAGATGACGATACACCGTTCATTTTAATCTGGCCGACCTTTAATTCACGATTTACAACGTTAAGATTCATACATACTTACTCCTTTCGGAAATTGCCCGGTATGTGTTGAATAAAAGAGAGGAAAGCTTTGTCGATATCATGCTTCATTGCTTGAATAATAATATCTCGTAAATAATCTGGATCTGTTGAAATCCCTTCATATGATTGCGCTTGTGTTAAATAATAAGGAAGTCTGTGCTCCATCTGTTTTTTTATGTCATCAACCATCATTTGTCGATACATTTCATCGAGCGGCGTTCTCTCTTCTTGTTCAAAATGGAGAATTCGATTATATGCTTCTTCATCTAAGTAACGATGCATTTCTTGAAGAATCCCTTGGTAAAAGTCTGGATTTGTGTCAGTCTCAGGATTGACCTTCAAAGTTTCTGTATCTACTTGGAAATCTTCAATTTGCTGTCCTTTTGCTGAAAATGGGTTTAAACCAATATTTAAAGTGCCATTTAAGTTCTCTACTTTTAATTGATCGAATTTGTATTCCACTTTTCCTACAGAAGAGGAGGGGCGATTTTTTAATTCGTTAAGCTCTTCTTGGAGTTGGCGCACTTGTTCTTCTAAATTCAGGATGGATGCTTGTTGTATTTGAAGAGCTTGTTGAAGTTGGTGTAAGTAAGTATATATATCTTGATTCATTTGTGAAACCTCCTTTTCAATAGGGAGGGTAAATATATTCCTGCTATATATTTATGACAAGGATGTCTTAAGAAGAACTAGTTGATGGTTTGATAGAAATAATTTGTCCTTTCGCTTGTAAGGGGCGAAGGGGCTCTGTAAAGCCACCACTATTTGAGAATTTAGATAGAGCTTTAATACTTCCAGCAGTACCAATTTGAAATACAGAAGAGGTTGTAATGCTATCAATTTTAATGCTGTTAATGATGATGCTTTGATTTACGTAAAAATTCAATACAATCGCCTCCTCTAAGTTGAACCAATTATCGCTTGATCAATTACATCGGAGTCATTAACAGTCGTTGCGCTTTGATAATTGTAGACAGAAACGTTATCTCCAACATTAAAAGAGCCGGCCCCAGCAAAAGCGCGTGAATAACTAATAGGCCTAATCGCAAATACATCTCCAATATGAAAAATACCACTTGATCCAATATTGACGATACGAATATGTCCGACCATAGCTGGCATACAAAACACCTTTCGTTTTTAAAATTTTCTTTTCTACTATTGTATGGGCGTTTTCAATAAAATGTGTGTTTTTTTGAAATAAAAGAAACACACGCGTTATTGCGTGTGTGTATCGAGTGTTTGATTAGGGTGAAAATCCGTATGTACATGCCAAATTACATTTAAGAGCCTGTCCAGTTCTTGGCTACAATCCACTGTTTTTTGAGAAGTCATTCCGTAGCGTTCAGCAAAATAAATCATTTTTTCACGTTTTTTTTCAATCGCTTGCTCAAACATTGAAATCGGCTCCATCTCTAAATGAAATTTTTAGTATATATGTAGTACATATTATACAAAAACCCCATAAAAAAGAAATGCTTTCGCTAAAAAAAGTAAATTTTCTACATTTTATGTCAAATGTAAAGGAGTAACGAATAGGATAGGTGAAGAATATTGTAAAAATTAGCGCGCATGAGAAGGTTTTTTTCTTACGGATGCGAATACAATTAAATGGTATGAGTTTTAGGATGGAGAGTGGAAATATTGCGTTTGGTAACGGCAAAAAAAGATGAAAAGGTATTTGTAGGTATTGTGGATGAAGAAGAAAAAAAGGTATTGCACTTAAGAGAAGCGCAAAGGCAAAAGGGGGAAAAGGTTACAATCCCCATTACAATGCTAGAGTATATTGAAAGAGGGACCACATGCTTTGAGAAAGTATGTGAAATTGTAAATTGGGCAAAAGAGCATGGGGAAACCGCGTATTATCCGTTAACTGAGGTGAAAATATTAGCACCAATTCCAAGGCCAAGGAAGAATATTCTATGCGTTGGAAAAAACTATCGTGAGCATGCGATAGAAATGGGCGGAGTAGAATCCATTCCGGAAAATATAATGATCTTTACGAAAGCACCAACGACAGTTATTGGAATGGATGAAAAAATTAATAGTCATCCCCACGCTACGAATGAACTAGACTATGAAGGAGAACTAGCTATCATTATCGGTAAGCGAGGGAAACAAATAAAAAAAGAAAAAGCGCTTGAGCATGTGTTTGGCTACACCATTATAAATGATATAACCGCTCGCGACATTCAAAGGAAGCATAAACAATTTTTCCTTGGGAAAAGTTTCGATACATTTTGTCCGATGGGACCGTATTTAATTCATAAATCAATGGTTGAAACGCCAAATGCGTTACACATTGAAACGGTAGTAAATGGGGAAGTAAGGCAAACTTCAAATACAAATAAAATGATTTTTTCAATAGAAGAAATTATTTCAACGATAAGTAAAGGCATGACGTTAGAACCAGGGGATATTATCGCAACAGGAACGCCGTCTGGAGTCGGAAAAGGTTTCACACCACCGAAGTTTTTACATGCTGGTGATGAAGTTGTCATTACAGTAGAAGGCATTGGTACTTTGCGAAATGTAGTGAAATGAAAAAAGAGCTATCTTATCGAAGATAGCTCTTTTTTATGGTCTTGGGTTATAGAGGTAATCAATAACCGAAAAAATGTAAAGACCAATGAATGCAAGTGTACAAATGCCAAATAGTATAACGGTAAGTGCACTTTTTTCTCGTCCAAAACCAATGATAGTAAGAATAACAGCAGTCCAAAATGATGCTTTCAGTAGTGTGAATGTAGTAGAAGTTGAGTAGTTAATAAGCAATGTTGTGGAAAGTAGGAAGCCAAAGAACGTAACTAAAATAAAAGATGTAGCCAAATAGTTAATGTGTTTGCCGTACCTTAATAACATATCGAATCTCCTTTACAATTTTAAAAGGCAGAAAATTACAACTTTATTTTAGTATAAATCAATATAAAAAGAAAGAGGTTGTCCCAACATGTAGGACAACCTCTCTATTATTACGATAATACCGCTTTAATTTTTTGGAATGCCCACTCTAAATCTTCTTCAGAGATTACTAGAGGTGGTGCGATACGAATTACATTTTCGTGTGTTTCTTTACATAATAGACCAGCTGCTTTTAGTTGTTCACAGTAAGGACGAGCTGGCTCGTTTAATTCGATACCGATGAATAAACCTTTACCACGAACTTCAGTGATCATTGGGTTATCAATCTCTTTTAATTGCCCAACTAATTTTTCACCTAATTGAAGAGAACGCTCTGTTAATTTTTCTTCTTCTAACACTTCAAGAGCTGCGATAGAAACAGCACATGCAAGTGGGTTACCACCAAATGTAGAACCGTGAGAACCTGGCTCGAATACGCCTAAAATGTCGCGGTTTGCTGCTACACAAGAGATTGGGAATACGCCGCCGCCAAGTGCTTTACCAAGTATGTACATGTCAGGAGTTACATTGTCCCAATCACAAGCAAATACTTTACCAGTACGGCCTAAGCCAGTTTGGATTTCATCTGCTACAAATAAAACGTTTTCTTTTTTACATACTTCAAGAGCTTCTTTTAAGTAACCAGCTGGTGGGATGTTAATTCCTGCTTCACCTTGGATTGGCTCTAAAATGAATGCAGCTGTATTTGGTGTAATAGCAGCTTTTAACGCTTCTAAATCACCGTAAGGAATTACGATAATGCCAGGAAGCATTGGACCGAATCCGCGCTTGTACTCTTCGTTTGAAGACATAGAAACAGCACCCATCGTACGTCCGTGGAAGTTATCTTCACAAACGATGATTTCAGCACGATTTGCTTCTACTTTCTTCACGTCATAAGCCCAGCGGCGAGCTGTTTTAATTGCAGTTTCAACAGCTTCTGCACCTGTATTCATTGGAAGTACCATTTCTTTATTAGTTAGTTTCGCAACTTTTTCGTACCAAGGACCTAATTGATCGCTATGGAAAGCACGAGAAGTTAACGTAACACGATTAGCTTGGTCAATTAAAGCGTTAATAATTTTTGGGTGACGATGACCTTGGTTTACAGCAGAATATGCACTTAATAAGTCCATATAGCGGTTTCCTTCAGGATCTTCTACCCAAACGCCTTCTGCTTTAGAAATAACGATTGGAAGTGGGTGATAGTTATTTGCCCCGTATGTGTCTGTAAGTTCGATAATATCCTTAGTTTGAATCATGATTGTTCCCCCTTTTGTTATTACAAGAAGTTTGTAAATACTCTAAATATTATATCATTTAAATGTAAAAAAGCGAAACATTTCCTGAAAATAAATGAACATGTTATCATATAGAGTGAAAAAGTGTGAAAAGAGGAGGTAAGGGATACGATGGTACATATGCATATTACAGCATGGGCGTTAGGTTTAATTTTATTCTTCGTTGCGTATTCACTTTATTCAGCAGGAAGAAAAGGTAAAGGTGTACATATGGGGCTTCGTCTTATGTACATTATCATTATTGTGACAGGCGTTTGGTTATACCTAGATCAAACTATAGTCGATAAGAGCTATCACATGTGGTACGGTCTAAAAATGTTAGCTGGTATATTAGTAATCGCTGGAATGGAAATGGTTCTTGTGAAAATGAGCAAGAACAAAGCAACAGGGGCATTTTGGGGATTATTTATTGTTGCACTAGTAGCAGTATTTTACCTTGGACTGAAATTACCGATTGGTTGGCAAGTATTCTAATAAAAAATAAAACCACCTTATAATCTCAAAGACTTGGGAGATAAGGTGGTTTTTTTACGTTATGTCGCATCGATGTGCAACTCTTCTCCGTTTACTTTCGTAAAACGAAACATGTTTTTATTTGACGTAGCGTGACGAACGAAATGATGCTGCAGTGTACAAATCATCTCTTCGTTATCGAACAAAAGAATATTTACTCCTTCGCATGCTTCTTCTTTCGGTAAGAAAGATAAATAATTATGACAATACATGCAATCATATAAAGAGTAGTGAAGGGATTGCAATGATTCAGTTAATAACGTAAAGACAGAGTCAGGTAACTCCTCAAGCCATTCCGTATAGCTAAGAAGTAATTTCTTTCGAATTCGTATCATTTCTCCGTTTTGCAGGTGGTGCTGTTCGTTGGCGATTTGTAATACATCTTGTTCATAGAAACGAGCTGGTAGCCAGTTGTTGTTATATAAAATCTCAAAGCCATCTTCGGCAATATCTTCTAATAAAAATGCTTCATCATTTTCATCATCAAAGAATACCCATTCATTGTTTATATATTCTACATTACCGACCGTATGAGCACGAGGCTGGTTATATAAAATATGGTTACGTTGTATCATACACGATTTCTCCTTTATGAAAAGTAGTTATTTCTGTTATAGACAGTTCGCGCATTCTTTATAACTAGACACATCTAGACATAGGTGGGCATACAATAAAACACGTTTTACTGAGTGAAAATGCTATTCCATATGTGGATAGTAGGTTATCGTCAAGTTTTTCGCTTTTTTGATCCGCACCTTGTAGGGTGGGGATTACTGCTCGTTTAGGAAAAGAAATAGGATGGAAGGATGATTTATATGTGCGGGATTACAGGATGGGTGGATTATAAACGCTCATTAGAAGGAGAGCGAGACGTCGTTACGAAGATGGCTGAGACGTTAGCAAAGCGTGGCCCAGATGATAATAAAGTTTGGATTAAAGGCAATGTTGCATTTGGGCACAAACGGTTAATCGTTGTTGATCCTGAGGGCGGGAAACAACCGATGACTTGTTTAAAAGATGAAACGAATTATGCGATTTGCTATAACGGTGAACTGTATAACACGGAAGATATTCGAAAGGAATTATTAAGAAGAGGATATACGTTCAAAGGCCATTCTGATACGGAGGTGCTATTAGCGTCGTATATCGAATGGAAAGAAGAATGTGTCGATCATTTAAACGGTATATATGCGTTTGCCGTATGGGATGAACAGAAAGAACAAGTATTTATTGCGCGAGATCGACTAGGTGTAAAACCGCTATTTTTTAAATATGATAGTGGGCGATTACTATTTGGTTCAGAGTTAAAAGCGATATTGGCTCATCCAGATGTGAAGGCGGAAGTAACGTTAGAAGGATTATCTGAAATATTCGGTCTTGGACCATCGAGAACACCTGGTCATGGCATTTATGCTGGTATAAAAGAATTACGTCCAGGTCATGCGATGACATTTTCAAAGAACGGTCTATGTATATGGAGATATTGGAATGTGGAAAGCAAAAAACATGAAGATTCCTTTGAAGAAACAGTAGAGAAAACACGCTTTTTATTACAAGATGCGATTACAAGGCAGCTCGTTTCTGATGTACCACTATGTACTTTTTTATCAGGCGGTGTAGATTCGAGCGCAATTACAGCAATTGCTGCGAAAGAATATGCAAGGTCAGGAAAAGGGCAATTACACACATATTCTGTTGATTATGAAGATAATGACAAATACTTTAAAGCGAATGCGTTTCAGCCAAATTCAGATGCACCATTTATTCATTTAATGACGGAGACGTTTCAAACAATCCACCATCGTTGCGTCATTTCAAATGAACAATTAGCACAGTATTTAACAGAAGCAGTACTCGTTCGTGACTTGCCTGGTATGGCAGATATCGATTCGTCATTATTATGGTTTTGCCGTGAAATTAAACAAGATTTTGTCGTCGGTTTATCTGGGGAATGTGCAGACGAAATATTTGGTGGTTATCCGTGGTTTTATAGAGAAGATGATTTGCAATCGAGTGCCTTTCCGTGGATGCGCTCTACAGAAGCACGTGAACAACTACTAAAGAAAGAATGGAGAAATAAATTAAATTTACAACAATATGTACAGCAGCGCTATGAAGAATCCATTCAAGAAGTTCCTATTTTAGAGGGAGAAAGCCCAATTGAAGCAAAGAGACGACAACTATTTTACTTGAACATGGTATGGTTTATGACAACATTATTAGACAGAAAAGACCGTATGAGTATGGGGGCAAGCTTAGAAGTACGCGTTCCGTTTGCAGACCACCGACTTGTCGAATATGCGTGGAATATTCCTTGGGAAATGAAAATGTATAAAAACCGCGAAAAAGGTCTATTGCGTAAAGCGTTAGAAGGGTTACTTCCAAATGACATCTTATATAGAAAGAAGAGCCCATATCCGAAAACGCATAATCCGCACTATACGAAAGCAGTCACAGTATGGCTACAAGATTTATTAACGGATAAAGGCTCAATTTTGCACGAGTTATTTGATAAAGAGCAGTTAAGTGGATTAATTGAGTCAGGCGGCAGTGCATTTCAATCGCCTTGGTTCGGTCAATTAATGACTGGACCTCAGCTTTTAGCTCATTTAGCGCAAATTCATGTTTGGTTTAAAGAGTATGGGGTAAATATTAAAGAATAGAAGAAAAGCGACTTACTTTTATGTAAGTCGCTTTTTATTAAATAAAGTGTCAAATAAAATTTAAAATCATATTAGAAATAATACTTATTTAGAATAATTATTTTGACGTACTTATTATTAGTTGTTATAATTGGAAACAAATGTTCTTGAAAAAGATTCTCATTTATGAAATTGAGGTGTTATATAGATGACAAAGAAAAAAATAGGTTTACTCGTAATGGCGTATGGAACGCCAGAATCATTAGATGATGTAGAAGCGTACTATACACATATTCGCCACGGGCGTAAACCTTCAGAAGAAGCACTCCAAGACTTAATCGAGCGCTATAAAGCGATTGGCGGAATTTCACCACTTGCAAAAATTACGAAAGAGCAGGCGCATAAATTAACAGATTCAATGAATAATATATTTACAGAGTATGAATTTACTTGTTATTTAGGATTAAAACATACAGCTCCATTTATAGAAGATGCAGTAGAAGAGATGAAGAAAGATGGAATTGAGCAGGCGATTAGTATCGTATTAGCACCGCACTATTCTACATTTAGTATTAAAGCGTATAATGACCGTGCTATTTGTCTTTCAGAAGAAATCGGTGGCCCTGTTATTGAACCAATTGAACAATGGTACGATGAACCGAAATTTATTTCGTATTGGGCAGAGCAAATAAAAGAAACATTTACAAATATTGAAGATAAAGAGAAAGCTATCGTAATTTTTTCAGCGCATAGTTTACCGGAGAAAATTATTGCAGCAGGTGATCCTTATGTAGAGCAATTGCAACATACAGC
This sequence comes from Bacillus cereus group sp. BfR-BA-01379, assembly GCF_022663605.1. NCBI lineage: Bacteria > Bacillati > Bacillota > Bacilli > Caryophanales > Bacillaceae > Bacillus > Bacillus cereus group sp. BfR-BA-01379. The sequence goes on along the minus strand of NZ_JAKUFT010000007.1, from coordinate 53,186 downwards.
GGATTTAATCGCAGCAGCTGCAAATATTCAAAACTATACAATTGGTTGGCAAAGTGCCGGAAATACACCGGATCCATGGATTGGACCGGATGTACAAGATTTAACGAGAGATTTATTTGAAGAGCATAGATATGAATCTTTCATATATTGCCCAGTTGGCTTTGTGGCAGAGCATTTAGAAGTTTTATATGACAACGATTACGAGTGTAAAGTTGTAACTGATGAATTAAACGTGGCATATTTTAGACCAAATATGCCAAATTCAAAATCTGTATTTATCGATTGCTTAGCTGAAATTGTTTCCAAAAAAATGAAGAAAATAGTTGACAAGAACTTAGTTTTGAATAATAATTAATTTATAATAATTTTAAATAAATAATAATTCCTAAAAGATAAAGAGGAGGATCCCCCTGATGAATCCAAATAATCGCTTAACAACAAACCAAGGTGCTCCGGTTGGAGATAACCAAAATTCTCGTACAGCTGGTCGCCGTGGACCGGTATTATTAGAAGACTATCATTTAGTAGAAAAACTGGCTCACTTTGATCGTGAACGTATTCCAGAACGCGTTGTACATGCACGTGGTGCAGGTGCTCACGGTGTATTCGTAACGAAAAACAGCATGAAGCAATATACAAAGGCAGCGTTTTTACAAAATGAAGGAACTGAAACGCCTGTATTTGTTCGTTTCTCAACGGTTATTCATGGTCAAGGTTCTCCAGAAACAGCTCGTGACCCACGCGGGTTTGCTGTCAAATTTTATACAGAAGAAGGAAATTACGATATTGTAGGTAACCATTTACCGGTCTTCTTCATTCGTGATGCAATTAAATTCCCTGATATGGTGCATTCTTTAAAACCAGCACCTGATACAAATATTCAAACGCCAGATCGTTACTGGGATTTCATGACGTTAAGTCCAGAATCTACACATATGATGACATGGGTGTTCTCTGATTACGGTACACCAGCAAGCTATCGCGAAATGGAAGGTTTCGGTGTCCATTCATTTAAATGGATTAATGCAGAAGGTAAAATCGTCTACATTAAATATCACTGGAAACCACAGCAAAGTGTACGTAACTTAAGTGCAAAAGAAGTGCAAGAAGTACAAGGAAAAGACTTCAACCATGCAACTCGTGACTTGTTCGATGCAATCGAAAAAGGAAACTATCCGAAGTGGGATTTACACGTACAAGTGATGCAACTAGAAGAAACGGATTCTTTAGATTTCGATCCATTAGATCCGACGAAAGTATGGCCAGAAGATCGCTTCCCGTTAATTGAAGTAGGGACAATGACGTTAAATCGTAACCCGAAAAACTTCTTCGCAGAAGTAGAGCAAGTGGCGTTCTCTCCAAGTGCAACTGTAAATGGTATTGAACCATCTGAAGATAAATTATTACAAGGTCGTTTATTCTCTTATCCAGATACACAGCGTTACCGTCTTGGTGCAAACTACTTGCAAATTCCAGTAAACTGCCCGTACGCAGCTGTTCATAACCAACAACGTGATGGTGCAATGCAAATCAATCAAAATCCATCTACAATCAACTACGAACCGAGCCGCCATGCTGAAAATCCAGTTGAAGACCCGACTTACCGCGATTCAACTATGAAAGTAGAAGGCTATGTATCTCGTGAAAAAATTGACAAACCAAATGACTTCAAACAAGCAGGTGAGCGTTACCGTTCATTTTCTAAAGAAGAGCAAGACAACTTAATTGCAAACTTAACAAATGACTTAAAAGACGTAAATGAGCGCACGAAATTACTAGCTGTTTGTAACTTCTTCCGTGCAGATCAAGAGTATGGAATGCGTTTAGCGCAGTCTTTAAATGTTGATATTACGCAATATGTAGGGAATGCTCCGAAATAAATAGGAAAAGACGACTGTTAACCGGTCGTCTTTTTTGTATGTAAAAGATGTTTTACATGCGAGGCGAAAGATGCTATACTCGTGTCAAATAAGTTTTACATATAAGGGGTGTATTTTAATGGATGTTTTGATTTTTGTTATTGCGTTAAGTGTCTTTTTATTTGTAGTGTTTGCTATTATAAAAATGTTTATAGCGATTGGGAAACAAGGTGATGAGCGTGCTACGTTTATAAAAAACAAAGCGATGGCTGAGACATTTAAAATAGCGATGGGGCTAATGGTACTCGAGATGATTCCCTTTATTTATCATCGTTTTAATGAAACGGTAGGAACGCCGTTTAATCCAGTTCGCTTTTTAGCTGTAATAGCGATTGCATTTCTTATTATATTAAGTTTGAATAAAAGTAAGTATGGTGATTCGTAAGTTATACCGGGGTATTCTTCAGGTTCGTTATGTTGGGGTTTATTGATAAATTGATATATCCGGAGAATCGCCGATATACTCACTAGAATACTAGGTGGGGTATACCGCCAACAAGCACAATAAAAAGAGATGCAATCTACTACCAATAGATTGCATCTCTTTTTTAGTTCACTCGCTCCGTGTACTCATAAGCTTTCTCCCCGTGCATCGAAATATCAAGTCCCATATGTTCCTCATGCTCATCTACCCGAACAGGGAGGAAGAAGTTAATCACTTTAATAATGGCGTACGTCATGATGATCGTGAATGCATATGTTGCGCCGATTGCTACAAGTTGTTTAAGCAGTAAAGCGGCATTTCCGTAAAATAATCCGTTAGCGCCATCACTGTTTACAGCAGTAGTTGCAAATAGCCCTGTCGCAATACCGCCCCAAGTGCCGCCGATACCGTGACATCCGAATGCATCGAGTGTATCATCGTATCCGAATTTTGTTTTTAAGAAAAAGACTGCTCCGAAGCATAATACGCCGCCAAATGCTCCGATAAGAAGAGCGGAGAAAGGTGTAACGAATCCACAAGCTGGTGTAATAGCGACTAGGCCGGAAACAACTCCACAAGCAGCTCCCATCGCGGTCGGTTTCGATTGGAAGAACCATTCTGAAAGCATCCAAGTTAATGCGGAGGCAGCTGCGGCTATATTTGTATTAATAAATGCGGTTAAAGCTACATCATTTAAAGATAATGCACTTCCGACATTAAAACCGAACCAGCCGAACCATAGTAGACCGGCGCCTAACATTGTGAATGGTAAATGGTGAGGAGAAGTGCCGTTTATGTTTTTTCGTTTTCCGAGAAAAATAGCTAATACAAGGCCGGCCACGCCAGATGTAATATGAACGACATTACCACCAGCGAAGTCTAACGCCCCAAGTTCTCTTAGCCACCCGCCGACGCCCCATACCCAATGAGCGACAGGATTGTAAACGATTGTTGTCCATAGAAGGATGAAAATAAGGAAAGCAGAAAATCGCATTCTTTCGGCGAATGCACCTGAAATTAAAGCGGGAGTTAAAATGGCGAACATGAGTTGGAACATCATAAATAAGTTGTGAGGAATAGTAGATGAGTAGTCTGGATTTGGTGCGTAGGTAACGCCGTTTAAACCGAACCAATCGAGTGTACCGATAAGTCCGTGCCAATCTGGTCCAAATGATAAAGAATAGCCGATCACAATCCATTGAATCGAAACGATAGCCATTGCGCTATAACTATGCATTGTTGTACTGAGTACGTTTTTACTGCGAACCATGCCCCCATAAAAAAGTGCCAATCCTGGTGTCATTAACATGACCATTACTGTCGTTACAAACATAAAAACCGTATCTCCTGTATTCATTCTCTCTCCTCCTATAATGTTAGAAAAAATAACATCAACTTGTTATGTTTCATATCATATTCGAAACAAAATGAAAAATCAACTAAAAATTCAGAAAACTTTTTAGTTGATGTTAGAAAATCTAACATGAAGTATTTTAGGGAGAAAGAAATCAACGTATGCGATTTGTTCTGATAATTGGTATAATATTCTTACAATTAAAAAACATGGGGGATGCATGTGGGAAAAATATGGACTAGGAAACTATTCATTTGTTTTTGTTTAGCCGTCGTATTGTTTGTACCAATACATACGTTTGCGGATGAAAAAAGAGAGTGGCGAGATGAAGTTATATATTCGATTATGATTGATCGCTTCAATAATGGAGAACCGAAAAATGACAAACAGTTAGAAGTTGGCAATTTGGAAGGATATCAGGGCGGAGATATAAGAGGGATTATAAAAAGACTGGATTACATAAAAGAAATGGGTTTTACCGCTGTTATGCTTTCTCCGCTTTTTGAAAGTGGCAAGTATGATGGGGTAGATGTGCGCGATTTTCAAAAGGTAAATGAACATTTCGGAACAGAAAATGATGTGAAAGAACTTGTGCAAGCAGCGCATGCAAAAGGAATGAAAGTGGTACTTCAATTTCCATTTGAGGAAAATGAAGTACAAGTCATCGACGCGATGAAATGGTGGATCAAAGAAGTTGATTTAGATGGAAGTTATGTGATACATAGTGAAAAAAAATCGGATACTTTTTGGGATGATGTACAAAAAGATATACAAGCGATAAAGAAAGATTTTCGTATTATGACAGAGGAAGATAGTGAGTATAACGAAAAAATAGTAGAATCGTTTTCAAAAGCGGACGTATCGGTGAAACCTTTATATGATGTGAGTAAAAAAGACGGGGAATCCATTATATTTTTAGATAATCAAAATACAAAAAGGTTTGCTCGTATTGCGAAAGAGTATATGAATTATCCGCCATCTCGTTTGAAATTAGCTCTCACATATTTATTAACATCACCGGGTATTCCAAATTTTTATTATGGGACTGAAATTGCATTAGATGGAGGGGATACGCCAGATAATAGACGATTAATGGATTTTAAATCAGATGAAAAATTTATGCAGCACATAACGAAACTCGGTGAGCTTAGACAATCGAGACCATCTCTACGTAGGGGTACGTTTGAGCTTCTATACGATAAAGATGGAATGAGTGTACTAAAGAGAAAGTACAAAGATGAAGTGACAGTAGTAGCGATTAATAATACGAAAGAAACGCAAAAAGTTGCTTTACCTGTAAGTGCAATTGGTAAAAAACAAGAGTTAAGAGGATTGTTAGAAGATGAAATTATAAGAGAAGAAAACGGAAAGTTTTATCTCGTTTTAAAGCGAGAAGAATCAAATGTGTATAAAGTTAACGGGGAAACAGGTGTGAATTGGTTGTTTATCTCCTTAATAGTCGGTGTGAATATATTATTTATTGCGTTTTTAGTTGCGGTTAAAAAGAGACGGAAATGAGTAACGTTTTTTTAGTAGTTCTTCTTCAGTTTAAGGTGGTGAGGTCTTTGCGGAAAAAGAAGTGGTTCGCTCTATGTGTATGTGTTTTTATCGCATTTGTAAGTTTTTATTTTTGGGACAACCGTGATGATGGGGAATTTGTTCCGTGGGGCGATAGTGTTAATTCTGTTGATACAGCAATTCTAAAGAGAAATAATATTAAATACAAAATCGAAAATGATAAAGTATATATTCCTGAAAAATCATTTGATAAAGCGATAATGTGTTGCTCTTAATAAGTACGAAAACGTCTCTAATGGGAGGGGTTTCTATGCTAAGTAGAAGACTTTCTCCCTAGCCTGTTTTTTTGTGTCAACACTGATAAAAAAAGAAGAGTTTTTTATGATGGGTCCTTCAAAAATCATTGTAATGAATATGTATGAGTCTCTATAGAAGGATTAGTTCCACAAGTTCATTTTCATTTCATTCTACTATTTGTGTGAAGTAAGACTCTCACCTCGAAATTCAGCTGAGCAAAGAAGTGGAAAGCCCGTTAGAAAAAACAATAATTGCAACTATACGAATTTTACATTACATTAAAGGATGAAAAATAGTCTTATACTCATTAAGAGTTACACATTTGAGGAGGAAAAATGGAATTTTACGATTTGGGTATTACCATTAAAGAACTTAGAATGAAAAAGAATATATCGCAATCTGAATTGTGTCATGGAATATGTTCACAAAGTCAAATTAGTAAAATAGAAAAAGGTATGATTTTTCCATCAAGTATATTGTTATATCAACTATCTGAAAGACTTGGTATTGATCCGAATAATATATTTGCACTAACTCAAAATAAAAGATTGAAATATGTAGAAAATGTAAAATGTGTAATAAGAGATTGCATAAAGCAAAAACAATATACAGAACTTTATGAGATAGTAAAAAAAGAAAAAGATGAAAATGCTTTCCAGACAAAAGAAGATAAACAATTTCTACTATGGCATGAAGCAATTGCTATATTTATGGTGAATAGATCAACAAAAACGGCGTTAGATCTTTTAAATAATGCATTAAAACTAACGTTAACTAATGCTGATTTTTTATCAGAAAGAGAAATAGACATTATGCAGACAATGTCTATATTTTATGCGGAAAACAAAGAATATGAAAAAAGTATTGATATATTAAGAAAATGTTTAACTAACTTTAATAAGTTAGATTTTCCTAGAGATAGAGAAATTAAATTAAAAATCATTTTTAATTTAGCGAACTGTTTAGGTGAGGCATACCAACATGAAGAGGCAATGAAATACCTTGATAAGGGCATCAAATTAGCTATTAATTTAAACACGTTATACCTATTAGGTGAACTATACTATTTAAAGGGCTGGAATTTATTAAGGATTAAAGAACATAATGAAGAAGATGTTGTTGATAACATGAAAAAAGCATTATTTATATTTGAACTAACAGAAAAAGAGCATTATATAAAAAGGATTAAAGAAAAATATTTAAAAAAACATCTATAAATTCTTGAAAATTACTTATACATAGAACAAAACCCACAGGAAAAATCTCTGTAGGTTTTACGCTTATAAACATCTTATTATTTTCTACAAACTTGATTCTAAAATCATTTTTGAATCAAGTTTGTATCCCTGTTAATAATTTATATTTCCGTCTATATAGTATTAAAATTAAGATGATTCGAGTATTGCATTACATATGTTTCTTATACCAAGCTTTGTTGATGTGTTTGTGCTTCGTTGGTGTTGAAGTTTTAGATTTATCTTTGAGTGTAGTCATATTATTAGAACATCCTGCAATATGTAGACAGAATGTAGCTAATAAAAACCATAGTATTAATTTTTTCAAATAACCACTTCTAACTCTTTTTTAATGAATATTTTTCATAAAACAAATTCCTTACTCATTTTACATTACATGAAAGGGTGGAAAATATTCTTATACTCATAATTTGTTACATTTGAGCGGGGAGGGTGGTCTTGCATCGATTTTCAAAAGGGCTTCTTTGATTTAGGCAAACTCTCTGATTGTGAGTTTGCTTACTCGCTAAAAAGAAAAACATCCTCTGTGTAGAGGATGTTTTTCTTTTTAGCGGTAGTTAATGAATTGTACGTCAATCGGTAAATCAGCACTGCGAACTGCAGCGATAACTGCTTGTAAGTCATCACGGCTTTTCGCTGTAACACGTACTTGGTCATCTTGTACTTGTGTTTTTACTTTTAATTTCATTTCTTTAATGATGTTGTTAATTTTTTTCGCGTTATCTTTATCGATACCTTGTTGAAGTGTTGCACGTTGGCGAACAGTGTTGCCAGTCGCAGCTTCAACTTTTCCGTAATCCAAGTTTTTAATTGGAACGTTACGTTTTACAAGTTTAGAAATTAGAACGTCTTTTACTTGGTCTAATTTGAACTCATCGTCAGAAGTTAAAACTAGTACTTCTTTTTCTAATTTAATATCACTTTTACTTCCTTTAAAGTCATATCGGTTTTGGATTTCCTTTAATGCGATGTTAATTGCGTTTGTTACTTCAGGTAATTCTACTTTCGAAACGATGTCAAAAGAACTATCTTTTGCCATAGTTAGCACCTCCAAATAAATTTCTAATCTTTTTATGTACTGTACATACTAAAGTATAGCTGAAAACGAGCTTAGACTTAAGTGTTTTCATACTTATAATCATGTAACCTCATTTTATTATAGTGAATTTTGGGCAGTTGGACAAATAAAGGGGAAATCGTGTTATAATTAACTTTTGTTTGGAATGATAAAAAAGATAATTTTATCCCGCATTAACGGGCATTCAGTTAGAGCAAAGAAGTTCAAGTGGGAGATCCACTGCCGTAAACGCCTGATTGGTGAGGGTTGACAATCAGTGGGAAGGAACAAAATCCCCACTGACTAAAGTTTCACTTTATATAGAGAAGGGAATTAAAAAATATGCATTTACAATTAGGAGCGATTGAACAGGTAACTGTTTTACGTGAAACGGAAATCGGATATATGGTTGGGAATGAAGAAGAAGAAATTTTCCTACATAAAAACGAATTAGTTGGAGAAATTGAAGAAGGCGATACGATTGATGTATTCTTATACCTTGATCATCAAAATCGTGTTTCAGCAACAATGAAGGAGCCACTTATTACAACTTTTGATTGGAACTGGGTAAAAGTTGTAGAAGTTATTCCTAGTCTAGGTGTGTTTGTTGATATTGGTGTATCAAAAGATATACTAATCCCAGCTGATGAGTTCCCGATTTACATGCCAGTATGGCCAGAAGTTGGAGACGAATTATATTGTACGTTAAAATTAACGAATCGTGATCGTCTTATTGCTCTTCCGGCAAGAGATAGTGATATGCAAGAAATTATCGTAGATGCGACGCCATCTATGCGTAATAAAAACGTAAATGGACGTGTGTATCGTTCACTTCAAGTTGGTTCATTCATACTAACTGATGAGCATTTCCGTGCTTTCTTACACCATACTGAAAGAAAAGAACAAGTACGTATCGGTGAACGTGTAACGGGTCGTATTATTGATGTAAAAGATGACGGTACAATTAACATTTCACTTCTTCCTCGTAAAGAAGAAGGAATGGAAGACGATGCTGCTGTAATTTATGCATATATGGAAGAACGAGGCGGAGCAATGCCGTTTTGGGATAAGAGCCACCCAGAAGACATTAAAGAACGCTTCAACATGAGTAAAGCTGCATTTAAGCGCGCGCTTGGTAAGTTGATGAAAGAAGAAAAGATTTATCAAGAAGAAGGCTGGACGTATTTTAAGAAATAAAGTGAGACAACAAAGAACTATCTTTTCTCTAGGTTTATTAGGGAAGTGATAGTTCTTTTTTTTGTGTACGATAAGAGGATCATTGGAAGAGGAATATTTTAGGAGATGTAGAAAGGATAGATAGTTATATCTATATGAAAGAGAGTGTGGATTTAAATTTAATTGAAAAGAAAAGAGGTATGTAAATGAAGTATTATAGTGCTGGATACCTCATCATCTCCTATGATAGGGAACTTATCTATAAAGAATGTAATATCGAGGGGCTATCACAAACAATTTTAACGATATGTAATGGGGTTCGCCCTACATTTCCAGATTATTGGTTTTTCTCTTGGTGTAATTCAAATAAAAATGATCCTATTGCTCAGATGATAAATGGAAAGCTAGAGATTAGCAAAGAAGAGCATGAAAGTGCTCAAACTTTTTTAGATACACTAACGGAAGAAGAAAAGTTTGTCTGGCCGAATGTTTTTAAAAATTTAGAGGATGCGAGATTCTTTAAGAAAAATTATTTAAAGGGGATAGAAAACTTAGAAGTTATCGGCTTAAATCTTTCAGAAGAGTATTGGACGGACTTTTTAATGAATGAGCGGGAAGGAAATGATTTTAAAGTTTCCATATATGGTTTTCTCAAAAGTTCATTACCTGCTGATGTGAAAAATGATGGGATATTAGGATTTGATATATGCGGTTATGAGTCTAATGGATTTTACTCATTTATTTTCAATAATTTACAAGCGGACTTTCAAGTGTTTGGCAAGAAATTAAATGAATTATCACTCGTTGATAATTATGAAGATGCAAAACAGATTATTCATTTAATTGATAATAGAGAAATTGAGGCAGAAGAAATTTTGTGGTATCCGTGGCTAATTGTGAAATACATATAAGGTGTTAGAGAAAGGGAGATAGGATAATGTTAGGAATACCGCATTATATAATTCCAGTACAGGTTCATCCCTATGCAATAGATACTTTAGAGAAAGAAAAAGATGCAAATATACTAAGCGTAACACCAGTAGTATCAGAAAAAGATATAAATCAGACGATAATAAGTTCAGATATATCTATTCAATTAAGAAGTGATTTGTATTTAAATATATCTGTTGATAGAACTGATATGAATGATGAGGATCAGGTGGAATATCTTCAGATGACGCTAGATAAAGAGGTTCCATTTATAACGAATGGAAACCCTAAAAAGAAAAATGTTTTTGAAACATTTTTTAATATTAAAGGGAATATACAATGTGAATTATTAATGGAAGAAGATCAAGAGGTGGATCTTTCATTAAAAAAAGTATTGTATACGGCTAAATGTGGAACGGGAATGTTATTGAAAAATGAAGTAGGAAATATTTTAATAGCTCGTAATAAATTTTGTACGCTTTTAGTCACAAGAGATCAAGAAAAAATAAGTAATATATTGAGAAACCGTTATAATAAGCAGGACTTTTAGGAACTTGAGTTTCGTATAGAGGTGGGAGAGAAGTATTAAAGTTTTTCTGTGGGGAAGTAAAAAAGTACAAACATGAAAATGATGTCGACAATAAAAAATCAAGTTATCAAAGAACTATGAAGGTAAAAGGAAAACAGGTAACGGTTACGTATGCTAAGAAGAACGGGGAAATATATATCGAATGGATGGGTGAAATAATGCATGATTTGTTAAAATACGCAATTTATCGAGGAGACATTGTAAACGCGATAGCATATGCAAATAAAATCAGTATTGAGGAATTGGAAGACTTATTAATGGAATGGTCTTTTAATGAACCGAATATCATTGTATACACTTTCGTGACTAGTTATTTAGAGAGTCGAAATGATGCTAGATTACATTCACTAGCATCAGATATTTTATGTCATCCACTATGTCATTTAGAGGGGGCATACCTAGCCGCTTTTTATCATGCAAAGAAGTGTATTGAATTGGAGCCTAATAATATGCAATATAGAGAGTTTTTATTGTTTTTTGCAGGTGTTCCAGAGAATATTTTTGAAGAAAAGTTAGCTGTGAATTGGGCACAAGAAATATTAAAAGATGACCCTAATAATAAAGTAGCTAAAAATTATATAAAAGAGAATGTATGAAAAATGGATGTTCAGTTGAATATTTAAATTATGGAAGTAAAATAACTACTCGCAATGGATCAAGTAATGGTGAGAATACTGCTGAGTATTATGGAAGAGGAAAGAAAAAAAGAAAGATGTTATTAAATTTAGGTTAAAGGGAAAGGGGAAAAGGTTGAGAAAAATAGATAACTTATTTCAACTTACCGAGAAAGAGTATAGTTTTGTTTATAAAAGAATTGCCGAGATGGTAGATATGGAAAAAAGTTTACCAGAGTATGTAGTCAGAGGTGATCTTGATAAATATGTATTGTTATTTAGTGACTATGAATTTGATGAAGATGAATTTCTTGATTCGTTAAAACAAATAGGTGAAGTTTTAGGAGAGCGTACGGCATATATATGCACAAAACAAACTTTTCGATATCGAACCTTTCTATTTTTTACCAAAAGCGGATATTATGATGAAGATGTAAAAAAGGCAGCAAAATTTGATGTAAATATATCATCAGAAGACTATTGGGATATTATCACATGGCGGGAAGAAAAGGATGGAAAAGAGTTCGGATTATCACTTCGTGATCATTATGTACTTTATATACTATTTTCTTCTGGAAAGGTGTTATTGGTGATTGATGTTCATAACGAAGTAGCAGTGCTAATTAGTGAAAAAGACATTTATAGAGATCAGATGATTGATTCAACGATATGGCAGCCTCTTTCTGATTTTCTTATTGTAACGGAGGAGTACCATAAAGAAATTTTTCGCGATGGAGGAAAAAGGTATAGGAAAGCTTTAGTTGAAAACTATGCTGGTTTGTAGTAAAGGGATTATTATATAAATATTGAAAGTAATAATACTTCATACATGTCGCTCTTGGATTACAAAATGAATGTATTGATAATATTCTTGAAAAAGAAAAATAAAGTTTTATAGATTCAGTGCATCTCAAAAATTAAACAGGTAGTTTAATTTTAGGATGCACTTTTTTATTTTAAATAAATTATTACTCCTACGACAGAGATGGCATCAACCCATTATATGAAACAGATGGAAATGGGACGGTCCTTCGTCAATATGTGTATTCGGTAGACGGTGTACGTTTAGGTATGAAGTCGCAAGGGCAAACGTTATACTGTCACTATAATTCTAGTGGTGATGTCGTTGCGATGACAGATCAGAATAGAGAAGTTGTAGCAACGTATGAATATGATTCATGGGGTAACGTATTAAAGAGCGAAGTAAAAGGTATCGCAGCAGATAATCCATTTGGATATGCGGGATACATGTATGATAAAGAAATTGGGATGTATTATCTGATTGCGCGTTATTATAATCCAGAGCATGGTGTGTTCTTATCGGTAGATCCGGATGGGCATTTAGCGTGGTTTATTCCAGTAGCTGACAGGGTGCGAGAATCGCTGCTCCGCATGTAGGTCGTTTTGTTGGTAAACAATTGGCTAAACGTGCTGTAAAGCAACCATTAAAATACAAAAATACGAGAGCAGTAGCAGGTAAAATTACTGGATATACTAAACATGGTATAAATCAAGCGATTAGTCGTGACGGTGTAGGAGTATCATCTAAGGCCATTTTAAATGCTGTTAAAACTGGTAAAAAGGTTATACAAAGTGGTGGTAGAACTAAATATACTAGTAAACAAGCTGTAGTAGTTTTAAATAACAAAGGTAAAGTAATTACAACTTTTGCTAAACGTACAAAATACACAAGGAAAGGAAGAAAATAAATTTGTTTAAATTAAATAAAGAGATGCAGATTTTATTGAAACAGACATTAGAATCGCAAAAAAAAGATTTACTATGGCTAAATATCTATGAAGACCTAAGTGTGATAGAAACTGAAAAAATAAATGAATTGAGAGATATTATAGCAGATGAATTAATAGAGAAAGGTTTTGATGAACGAGACAATATAAACGATTTGGGAAGAGCATTAGAAGAGCTAATTGATATCTTAGGAAAATTAATACCTTAGAAAATGTTAAGATGTATTGCGAAGTTTTTAGCAGATGGAAAGTTCCGTTAATTACAGAATTAAAGATTATATAACTTTTAATAATGCGCTTAATACCAGCGTAGCTATGATTAGAGTCAAAGTAATTTCTTTTGTAACAAAAATGATTGAGTGCTGTGAAAAGTAGTTATGCGGGCTTTGTTGGATTTGGAAATATAATAAATAAGGTGCTAACCTTTGGTGTTGGTGCAACTTATGGATGGAAATCATCTAGAAGTAACTCGAAAAAACAAATCACAAATTTATCGCTGGGACAGCGCGTTCAAAAGCAGCAAATAATAAAAAATGCAGTGAAATCAGCGGCTAAAGGAGCGTTATTCACTGGTAGTAAAGCTGTTGGAGGGATAGGGCTGATTCCGGACGCGGCGGTTTTTGTAGATGGATATTATAAGTCGAAAAAAACTAATCCGAAGAAAAGAAGGAGATAGATTAGTAAAATGGAGACGACACATACAATGACTGGTATATATAATGTTGTTTTTATTGTAGCATTATGGGTGATTATGTTGAAAAGGAAAAACTATCCATCTACAATGGTGTTAGTAGTAAGTCTCATATATACAATTCTAGTAAGTTTTACTTCATATATGTCGTTCTTAGGTTACACAATTAACGTGATAATTGTAATTTTTCTGGGGATTAGTTTTATCTTGGCTAGTATTTTTGGAAAAGAAAAGTAAAGTCTATTCGGTGTATTTCAAAATCTAAACAAATAGTTTAATTTTGAGATACACTTTTTTATTTTAAATTACTTATTCTTCTATGACGGTGATAGAACCAATCCATGAGGAGAAGGGAGGTATGATAATGCAAGATAATGTACTAGAACAATTAATAAAACGACTTTCCGTATTATCCCCTGAAAAAGAACGTGAAATAGTAGCGGTGGATTTAAATGATATATATGAGAGTAGTAAAAGTTTTGAAAAATCACTTGAAAATATTATAAATTCTCAGCAATCTAAAGAAGACTTAATAGATACGCTAATTGAAGTAGAGATAGAATTAGATCATATCAATTGGCATTATAAAAGCTTGAAGAAAAAGTTGAAAATATTGATGGAAGATTAAAAAGCACGATCTTATTTTATTAAATAAGATCGTGCTTTTTTAATTCCCTTGCTCACGCGCAAGAGTAAATGTATCTTCCAAGTCACTATCATTTATTTTAATATTTGCCTTTTTTAATTCCTTTTGTAGTAATTTGTGACTGAATGTAGGATCGGCAATACGTTCTGCTTCTAAGTTTTTGCGGATGGAGTCTTTTACTTCATCGTAAGGTTGTAAATCTTTTTTACCAGTTAGTTTAATAATGTGATAGCCGTTTGGTGATTTGACGGGCTCACTAATTTGGTCAATTTTTAGTTTGTAAGCAGTTGTTTCAAATTCAGGTGTCATTGTACCGGAATGGAAGTACCCAAGGTCGCCGCCTTTATCTTTTGATAGTAGATCTTGCGATTCTTGTTTTGCTAGTTCTTCAAATGAAGCACCAGCATCTAATTTTTTCTTTATTTCTTTCGCTTCATTTTCGTCACTTACTAAAATGTGACTCGCTTTAATTTCTGGTTTATAGTGATCTTTCACGTCTTTTTCTGTAACACTTTTCTTAATCGCTTCATTCATAGCAAGTTTGAATTTAATTTGATTTTTGAAATCAGCTTCATCTTTTAAACGATTGTTTTCTAGTACAGCTGTGAATTGATCGCCGTATTGCTTTTTCGCTTTTTGTACTTCTTTATCTACATCATCGTCAGATACTTTATATTTTTTCGTGATAACGTCTTGTGCCATCATTTCGTATAACATGTCTTTTCCGTAACGATCTTTCAACTGCTTTTCGAAGTCGCTCTTCGTAATGGTTGAGTCTGTTGCCGTAGCGACTGTAGCCGAGCTGTTTTTTTGTCCGCAAGCAGCTAGCATTAATATACTTATTAGTGCAGTAATAATGAAAATGTGTTTCCCTCTCATGCCAACACCTCATCCGAATATGTTATCGCTATTGTAGAATATAGAAGTGAACATGAAGTGAATTTTTAATGTTTTTTCCTGTGAAATGTAAAAAAAAGTACATCAACAATATTGTTGATGTACGATGGAATCAAAGGTGATCGGTCTTTTTAGAATAGGCACGTTTACCTTGCTGAATATTTTTTTGTTCTTGTTCATTTTTTTGCGTACGCTTTGCATTATTATCGCGTGCTTTTTTGTCGTTATCACTCGTATGTGGCATATGTATCAACTCCATTTCTAAACGTTGTACGTTTATCATTTCCTTTTTCGTAAAGACTATGTATAGCGGTGCATTCATGAATAATAAAGGTGGATTAGAAATGGATTTGAAGTTGAATTATACCGAACTTATAAAGAAGTTAATCGTTGTAATCGTCGCAGGTTTGTTAAACGCGATTGGAATGAATTTATTTTTAACGCCAGCGAAAGTGTACGCGAGTGGCTTTGCTGGATTGTCTCAATTGTTATCGCAAATATTAGGTGACTTTTTATCTATTCACATATCAACGGGGGTATTGTTTAGTTTGTTTAATATTCCTGTCGTTATTTTAGCATGGAAAAAGGTTGGAAAGGCCTTTACTTTCTTTAGTTTTCTTTGCGTTATATTTATGACTTTATTTTTAGAAATTATCCCAGTTAGAGCGGTTTCAAACGACATCATATTGAATGCGATTTTTGGCGGGATTATTTCAGCAATCGGGGTAGGTATGGCGTTGAAGTGGGGGGCTTCTACAGGTGGTTTAGATATTATCGCCATGATTTTATCTAAAATAAAAGACAAGCCTGTCGGTACATATTTTTTCTTCTTTAATGCACTAATTATTATCGCTGCTGGCTATGTGTATGGCTGGGAAAAAGCATTATATACTTTGGTGACTTTGTATGTCTCAACGCGAATTATCGATGCGATTCATACGCGGCATGTGAAGATTACAGCATTAATCGTTACGAAGAATGGGACGGATGTACGAAAGGCGATTCATTCACGCTTAGTGAGGGGGATTACAACTATCCCAGCAACAGGTGCTTATACAAATGAAAATAAGGAAATGTTAATGATCGTTATTACTCGTTATGAACTGTATGAATTAGAGAGGGTTATTAAACAAGTGGACCCAGGTGCATTTACAAATGTACTGCAAACGGTCGGGGTGTTTGGATTATTTAGAAAAGATTAAAGAGGACCAAAGCTGGTCCTCTTTTTTAATGCAAATTCGTAATGTTTTGCAACTGCTCCTGCATTTCACGTAGCTGAACTTTTTCAGCTGTTGAAGAGTTTGCATAAGCAGAGTGCAAAGCGTTTTTTGCTCTATATACGAGATCTTGTTGCTCAGCACCGCTTGAACAAGTTACGGCATTTGCAACAGCATCTCTAGCTTGTTGGAATAGTAAGTTCCCCATTTAAACCCCTCCAAAAGAAGAGTTACTTCTCGCTTTTTCTGCCTCAGCTAATGTACCTCTGTACGGGAATCTTGCATCATGCTTCATTACAGCATCGGCTCCTTGTTGGATAAAACGTTTTGATTTGTTCTTTTTACCCATTCGAAAAACCCCCTTTATTTAGCTGAAAACAATCGACGCGCTGACTTTTGCGTCTAATAATAGTATGAGCGTTTAGCGAGAAACTATAAGCAGGGAATTTTTAGATTACAACCCAAGAACCTCTTCTAAATATAGTGCAATACCATCTTCTTCATTCGTTAACGTTGTATGGTTTGCGAGTGATTTTAATTCAGGGATAGCATTCCCCATTGCGATGCCGTGACCAGCGAATTCAATCATTTCAAAGTCGTTATCTTCATCACCGAAAGCGATAATGCGCTCTTGTGGAATGTTGTAATGACTAGAAATTTTTTGTAATCCGACAGCTTTATTTAACCCGCTTTTTACAATTTCAATAATTGGCCAAGGTGCGCCCCATTTTCTATGGTCGATTACTTCAGCATGCATATCAGTTAAATGTTGACGAATTGCGCTAGAATGCTCATCATGTGCGTCAATTAATAAGCAAGTTGGATGATCGTTTAAAGTATTTAATAAGTCTCCTGTAAAAATCTTCGGAGAACCGAATTCGAAAATATGTTTTTTATCTTCATCAATTTCACGAACATACACATCGTCCATTACTTCAGCGTATATATTTTTTACACCAAAATCAAAGCAAGCTCGGACAATTTCTTGGGCTGTTGCTAGCTCAAGAGGAGAGTGATGTGTTCCCCATTTTGAATCAAGAGGATGATGTACGTAAGCGCCGTTAAAGTTTACGATTGGTGTATTCAGACCAAGTTCTTTATAGTAATCAAAACTAGCACGGAATGGACGCCCTGTTGAAATAACGACAATATGTCCTTGTTCCTTTGCTTTTGCAATTGTATGTTTCGTTCGAGTGGAAATTATTTTGTTGTCTGTTAATAAAGTACCGTCTAAGTCTAATGCGATTAAATGTTGTTTATTCATAATTTCACCTCTTATAATAATTTTTTTGTTTCTATCTGTATTTCCGTTTTTAATATGCAGAAATAAGAGGTTGAGCTGGGTGAGACCACCAAAGATGGAAACTTCACTATATATCCATCTTACGTCGCAAAGCGCTACGGTGTCTACTATTTCTCGTTGGAAATTAAGAAAAGTCAACGTCTTTTTAGAAAGTTCAAATAATGTTTCTTTCATTATGTACAAATTGTGAAAAGGGTTACATTGCTCATGTGAGGGAGCTTATAATGAACATGTAATCTTCTCGTATATGTTTGACTCTCCTTTGAAACTGGCCTATAGTAGGTTGGTTTCTTTTTTTTCTACAAATAGGAAAGAAATCCCTTCCTAAGCTTGTGTCATTCATGTATATGTACAAGAACGAAATGTAGTACTTGTTTCCTAAACATGACAGAAAAGCTTTCTTTGAAAATGGATATACTAATGAGGCAAAGACGTCATGGAAGGAGAATGGAAATGGGACAAAATCGCAGGTTTCGTTCTGGACAAAAAGCGCCAAATGATGGCATTTATGTAGAAATTGGTGAAACAGGAAGTATGGTAAAAGATCCGCAAATGGTGAAATTAACTGCCGGTGAAAAGTTTCCAGATAACACAAATCATAACCGTCAGTGGACATATAAAAGAAAACCGTAACAGAAGCCGCAATCATTATTGCGGCTTTTTTGTTATGGGGCATTGTAATTTCATTTACCGTGACTTTTTAACCTGTATAATGAATGCACTCTTTTTCTTTTTCCAATAATAAGTTTGAAAATACATAAGCAAAATTATTGTATAAAAAAGTCAGTTGGCGTATAATCAAATCAAAGGTCAAAGAAAGTCAAACATTTGGAGGGCTGTAAAGATGGACTTAAATCAAATGACAACAAAAACACAAGAGGCGATTATGAGTGCCCAATCTTTAGCGGTGTCTCATCATCATCAAGAAGTAGATACTGTTCATCTCTTGTTTACATTATTAGAAGAGCAAGATGGATTAGCAGTACGTATTTTTCAAAAAATGAATGTCGATATAGAAGCGTTAAAGCAAGGCGCCGAAAGTTTAATTAAGAAAAAGCCTTCTGTAACAGGAAGCGGTGCAGAAGCAGGTAAATTATATATAACAGGTGCTCTGCAACAACTGCTTGTAAGAGCAGGAAAAGAAGCAGAGAAATTGCAAGATGACTACATTTCAGTTGAACATGTACTGCTTGCTTTTTCTGAAGAAAAAGGCGATATAAATCAATTACTTACAAAATTTCATATTACGAAAGATAACTTATTACAGTCTTTAATGACAGTTCGGGGGAATCAAAGAGTGACTAGTCAAAATCCAGAAGCAACTTATGAAGCGTTAGAGAAATATGGTCGTGATTTAGTGGCGGAAGTAAGAGCGGGGAAAATTGACCCTGTTATCGGCCGCGATAGTGAAATTCGCCGTGTTATTCGCATTCTTTCACGTAAAACGAAAAACAACCCGGTTTTAATTGGTGAGCCAGGTGTTGGTAAAACAGCAATCGTTGAAGGATTAGCACAGCGTATTGTGAAAAAGGATGTACCAGAAGGGTTAAAAGATAGAACAATCTTTGCATTAGATATGAGTGCGCTCGTAGCTGGAGCGAAATTCCGTGGTGAGTTTGAAGAGCGCCTACAAGCTGTATTAAATGAAATTAAAAAGAGTGAAGGCCGCATTTTATTATTCATTGATGAACTTCATACAATTGTCGGCGCTGGTAAAACAGAAGGTGCGATGGATGCAGGAAATATGTTAAAACCGATGCTTGCGCGTGGTGAATTGCATTGTATCGGGGCGACAACGTTAGATGAATATCGTAAATATATTGAGAAAGACCCAGCGCTAGAAAGACGTTTCCAACAAGTATTAGCAGAAGAACCAACTGTTGAAGATACAATTTCCATTTTACGTGGTTTAAAAGAGCGTTTTGAAATTTATCACGGTGTAAATATTCATGACCGTGCGATTGTAGCGGCATCTGTTTTATCAGATCGATATATTTCGGATCGTTTTTTACCAGATAAGGCAATTGATCTTGTTGACGAAGCGTGTGCAACGATTCGAACAGAGATTGATTCTATGCCAACAGAATTAGATGAAGTAACGCGCCGCATTATGCAGCTGGAAATTGAAGAAGCAGCTCTTGGAAAAGAGAAGGACTTTGGTAGCCAAGAACGTCTAAAAACGTTGCAACGTGAATTATCGGATTTAAAAGAAGTTGCAAGTGGTATGAGAGCGAAATGGGAGAAAGAAAAAGAAGATATTCACAAAGTTCGTGACTTACGTGAACATTTAGAGCGTCTGCGCCGTGAATTAGAAGAAGCAGAAGGTAATTACGATTTAAATAAAGCAGCGGAACTTCGCCATGGGAAAATTCCTGCAATTGAAAAAGAGTTAAAAGAAGCAGAAGAAATGGGCGCACATAATAAACAAGAAAATCGTTTATTACGTGAGGAAGTAAGTGAAGAAGAGATTGCTGATATTGTTTCACGCTGGACTGGTATTCCTGTCGCAAAACTCGTTGAAGGTGAACGCGAGAAATTACTACGCTTAGAGCAAATTTTATCAGAGCGTGTCATCGGACAAGAGGAAGCGGTAAGTTTAGTATCAGACGCAGTTCTTCGTGCACGCGCTGGTATTAAAGACCCGAACCGTCCAATTGGTTCCTTCATCTTCTTAGGACCGACAGGTGTTGGTAAAACAGAACTTGCAAAAACGTTAGCACAGTCTTTATTCGATAGTGAAGAGCAAATGATTCGTATCGATATGTCTGAGTATATGGAGAAACACGCTGTGTCACGCTTAATTGGTGCGCCTCCTGGATATGTTGGATATGAAGAAGGCGGTCAATTAACAGAAGCGGTAAGACGTAAACCGTATTCAGTTATTTTGTTAGACGAAATCGAAAAAGCACATCCAGAAGTATTCAACATTTTATTACAAATGTTAGATGACGGGCGCATTACAGATTCGCAAGGGCGTACAGTAGACTTTAAAAATACAGTTATTATTATGACTTCAAATATTGGATCTGCTCATTTGTTAGATGGATTAGAAGAAGATGGCTCCATTAAAGAGGAATCAAGAGAACTTGTCATGGGGCAATTAAGAGGACATTTCCGACCAGAGTTTTTAAATCGTGTCGACGAAATTATTTTATTCAAACCTCTTACAACGAATGAAATTAAAGGTATTGTTGATAAAATTGTAAAAGAATTGCAAGGCCGTTTAGCTGACCGTCATATTACAGTTGAATTAACAGACGCAGCGAAAGAATTTGTTGTAGAAGCTGGCTTTGATCCGATGTACGGAGCTCGTCCATTAAAACGATATGTACAGCGTCAAGTTGAGACAAAATTAGCGAGAGAATTAATTGCAGGAACGATTACTGATAACAGTCACGTAGTTGTTGATGTAGAAAATAACGAATTAGTCGTTCATGTAAAGTAAAATAAAAAAGAGTTCGGATAAAATCCGGAC
The DNA here is from genome assembly GCF_022663605.1 of Bacillus cereus group sp. BfR-BA-01379. NCBI lineage: Bacteria > Bacillati > Bacillota > Bacilli > Caryophanales > Bacillaceae > Bacillus > Bacillus cereus group sp. BfR-BA-01379. The sequence continues at coordinate 32,075 of NZ_JAKUFT010000007.1, read as the reverse complement.
TCTTTTTTTAGTGTTGTTCTACTGGCTCGTTTGGAATTGCAGCTGAAATTGCTAGTACTAATACCGCAAGAACAACTGAGAAAATAGACGCTTGGTTAAAATCGTATGTACCGCCAGTCATAGAGCCGATTACGTAGCTCATCATATGTACAAGCGCGAACGACCAAATTAATGCCCAAATGAAACGCATATTTTACACCTCTATTCGTTCAATCTGTCCTTATTGTAACACAATTGAAAAAAGAATATAGAAAAATATTTGTAGATTTTTCAACGCAAATTTGCATTCCGTTCATACATTATAGAAGAGTACTTTTATACGTTTAGAAAATAAGGCGGGGGAAAAATGAGTATTACGGAACGTTTTTTTTACTTAGAAAAAGAACCATGTGTTATTTATTTACCGGAGAAGCCAAATGGATTTTCTGTAATGCTTCTTGGTGATTATAACTACTTTATTGAGAATGGTACAAGTTTATGGACACAGCATGCAGGTCGATCTTATTTTTTACATGGTCTTATTGAGGAAGGCTACACGGTCTTTTCTTCTAATTTATACGGAAGACATTGGGGAAACGACCAATCTGTTCGTCTAGCAAAACGCTTATATGACGTTGTTTTGAGAAAAGAGACATTAAATGCGAAAATGCACATTATGGCAGATGGTATGGGTGCACTTGTAGCACTTGAAATGATGAACAAATACCCTGAATGTATACGCTCAGTCATTATGTTAAATCCGTGTTTAGATTTACCAGAATATGTGGAGTTTGAGAAAGAGCATAAGTTTTTTTACAAAAGATTAGTGAAGGAATTAAGTTTAGCGTATGACTCCAAAGAAGAGGAATTAGAATCCAAAATAAATAAGAAATCATTTACGCTTCTTCCGTCTTGTGTACCTGTTAAAGTTTTCGTATCAACACAAGAAAAAAGAGGAAGAAAACAGTTGTTACGTAAATATGAGAAAATGAGGCAATTCAATCAATGCGATACTTCTGTCTTATTCCATCTGCAAGATGTGAAATATAAAATGGTTAGGCAAACGACTGATTTCTTTAAAAAATATGAAGAAGAATTGTGAAGCTCCCATATACATAAATGAGGAGCTATTTGTTTCAAGGAGAAAGGGTTGGTGGTATGGAGCGCGTGCTAATTATAGGTGCACTTACGTTTGTAGGTTATCACCTTGTGAATAAAATGATTGCAGAAGAAGTAGAAGTGTACGGTCTTGATTTTGATGAATTCGAGAATATGACAAAAATTAATGAAGAGAAGTTATTGTTAATTGGGCGAAATGCGTTATTTACGTATTATTCGATAAGAGATGAAGATGGATGGAGATCAGTAGAAGGAGAGAGGTTCGATACGGTTTACTTTTGCTTGTATGAGCCAAATCAACAAAGTGGCTTTCGGAATGAAAGGGTCATATTACAGTATTTAAAGCGAATTGTAAGATTGTGTGAAGAACATAAAGTGAAGTTAAATCTAATTTCTTCTATTGAAGTAGGAAACACAGATGAGTCCGAAAATAAACGTCTATTTTCGAAAGTGGAAGAAGGATTGAAAAAAGGAGAGTTACAATATAGTGTATTTCGAGTTCCTATATTATATGGGCCATGGCAACCATCTTTTATGATGTACCATCAGCTCATTTTATCAGAACTGGATGAGAAAGAGTGCCATTATGCGAGTGAGGAAAACGGAAGTGATTTACTGTACGTGGAAGATGTATGTGAATACTTATGGGAAAATGGAATGAACGAGGAGCATCTCGGTATATACAATTTACTTAGTGGTAAAAAATCATTATGGAAAAAAGGTATGAACCTTTTACGTGCAGAGGATAAAGTGAATAAAGAGAATGAGGAAGAAAGAGATGATACTGTCGAGGTTATTTCGATAAAAAGAAATACTCCGTTAGAATACGGTTTAAATAAACAATTGGCACATATGAAAAAATATAAAGAGTTATACGAAGGATAGCGAGCGTGTTACACTATGTATGTGAAATTTTTAATGGAGAGGAAGAACATAATATGAATGAGAAAAGTATGCAATTTTTACAAATCGCAATGAAGCATTTACCAGAAGCAAAGGCCATTTTAGATGATAATGGAATTGCGCTTGATATGGAGAAAGCACAACCAGTATTAGAGTTATTGATGAAAGTTATGAACGAAGCATATGAGCTTGGGAAAGCAGATAAAGAATAAAACCTTCTTTTTTAGATGGAAGAGGGGCTCGAACCGTGAATAGAAGCGGTTCGGGCCTTTTTATATTTCAAAAGAAACAGGAAAGGTATGTTTCTGTTTCTTTTAATAAACAATAAAGTGAATAATGCCTAGCTTTATGTTTTAGCTGAAATATATTCTAGACAAAAATACATTTATGTTTTAAAATTAGTACCAAGTCATAATAATTGATATAAAACGGAGGGCTGCGATGTGAACGTGGGCATTTTAGGGATCGGAAGATATGTGCCGGAAAAAGTAGTCACAAATCACGATTTAGAGAAAATAATGGATACATCCGATGAATGGATTCGTACGAGAACGGGAATTGCAGAAAGACGCATTGCCGATGATACAATAGATACTTCATATATGGCCGTAGAGGCTGCTAAAAAAGCACTTGAAGATGCAGGGATTAGCGGAGAAGATATCGATCTTATTTTAGTAGCGACAGTAACACCAGATCGTGCGTTTCCAGCAGTAGCTTGTGTCATTCAAGAAGCGATTGGAGCGAAACATGCAGCTGCAATGGATGTAGGTGCAGCATGTGCTGGTTTTATGTACGGAATGATTACAGCGCAGCAATTTATTCAAACGGGAACTTATAAAAATGTATTAGTAGTTGGTAGTGATAAACTATCTAAAATTGTAGACTGGAATGATCGTAATACAGCAGTACTATTTGGAGACGGAGCCGGTGCTATCGTAATGGGGGCTGTTTCAGAAGGAAGAGGCGTTCTATCTTTCGAATTAGGAGCAGACGGAAGTGGCGGTAAGCATCTATATCAAGACGAGTATGTTATGATGAATGGCAGAGAAGTCTTTAAATTTGCCGTTCGTCAACTTGGTGAATCTTGTCTTCGCGTGCTGGATAAGGCCGGTCTTACAAAAGAGGATGTGGATTTCTTAGTACCGCATCAAGCGAATATTCGTATTATGGAATCTGCAAGAGAGAGATTAAATTTACCACAAGAAAAAATGAGTATGACAATTGAAAAGTTTGGTAATACATCAGCTTCTTCAATTCCAATTGCAATGGTAGAGGAATTGCAAAATGGACGTATTCAAGATGGTGATTTAATTATACTTGTTGGTTTCGGCGGCGGATTAACATGGGGAGCAGTTGCTCTTCGTTGGGGTAAATAAGGACTGAGAGAAAAAAAGGAGTGTATTTTGTATGGAAAAAAAGAGGGTCGTAATTACAGGACTAGGAGCTGTTACACCGATCGGTACAGATGTTGAAACAGCGTGGGAAAACATTAAAAAGGGTGTATCTGGAATCGGACGACTTACAAGAATTGATCCGGAACTATTTCCAGCAAAAGTAGCAGCAGAAATTAACGACTTTGAAGTCGAGAAATATATTGATAAAAAAGAAGCGCGCCGTATGGATCGCTTTACACAATATGCAGTAGCAGCAGCGAAAATGGCAGTTGCAGATGCAAAGCTTGAAATTACAGAAGAAAACGGACCTCGAATTGGTGTATGGATTGGTTCTGGTATTGGCGGTATGGAAACATACGAAGAACAATTTAAGATTTTTACTGAGAAAGGCCCGCGCCGCGTGAGCCCATTCTTCGTACCGATGATGATTCCAGATATGGCAGCAGGTCAAGTATCAATCGCAACAGGAGCAAAAGGAATTAACACTTGTTCTGTAACGGCTTGTGCATCTGGTGCAAATTCAATTGGTGATGCATTTAAAGCAATTCAGCGCGGTGATGCTGATGCAATGATAACAGGCGGAGCAGAAGCACCGTTAACAAGTATGGCATTTGCAGGATTTAGTTCAGCGAAAGCATTAACATTTAATGAAGATCCAGCAACAGCTTGCCGTCCATTCGATAAAAATCGTAGCGGTTTCGTAATGGGTGAAGGTTCAGGTATTTTAATTCTTGAAGAATTAGAGCACGCATTAGCTCGTGGTGCTCACATTTATGCGGAAATCGCTGGTTACGGTGCAACTGGTGATGCGTTCCATATTACAATGCCGGCTCCTGGCGGTGAAGGCGGCGTGCGTGCAATGCGTCAAGCTTTAGCAGATGCAGGTCTACAGCCAGAAGATATTGATTACATTAATGCGCACGGTACAAGTACAGATGCGAATGAAAAGTATGAAACGATGGCAATTAAAGAAACGTTCGGTGAGCATGCGTATAAGGTGGCAATTAGCTCAACGAAATCAATGACAGGTCACTTATTGGGAGCAGCTGGTGCTGTTGAAGCGATCTTCTCAATTAAATCAATTACAGACGGAGTAATCCCTCCAACAATTAACTATGAAACACCAGATCCAGAATGTGACTTAGATTACGTGCCGAATAAAGCGAGACAACAAGAAGTAAATGCAGTATTAAGTAACTCACTAGGATTCGGTGGTCATAACGCAGTATTAGTATTTAAATCGTATAAATAATAGATGAAATAAGGAGTTTTTTCGTAGCATATTGCGAAAAAACTCCTTATTTATTTTTACGCCTTTTTCTCCTTTTGCATATATATAAGAAAAAGGAGGGATAAAGATGGGGATTGTTGAAACTGCTGAGTGGTTACATCTATATTATGGACGGCCAGAAAAGCTGTGTGAGAAGTTTACGAAGTATATCCCGCTGCCAAAAGAAAGATTGTATCGCTTTTTAATTTCTAAAGGTATGTATCGCCCGGTTATACGAGGAGAACAGGAAATTAAAGAGTTAGAGAAGAAGGGAATTTGGAAAGAATTACGTACGGAGTATGAGAAACTGAAAGATTGGTTGAAAGGTCCAGATGTCCCTGTCTTTATTTTATTATCAGATTCCTATAATCGAACTGTACAAGAAGAGTATAACGGAAGGGCTGGATTATCTATGCGTCACGTTATTTTCTTATTCGTATGCGGACGGAATTCGGTGGAAGAATTAAAAGTGTTATTGGCGCATGAATATCATCACATATGTAGGTTACATCAAATTGAGAAGAAAGAAACAGAATATACATTACTTGATACGATGATTATGGAAGGGCTAGCTGAGCAAGCAGTAACGGAAAGATATTCAGAAAAAAACAATGCACCGTGGACGACGTATCTTTCAAAAGAAGAGGCTATTTATTATTGGGAAAACGTTGTACATGAAAGAATAAGTATAAAACGAGGAACAAGGGAGCATGACATCTTATTAAATGGATTTCATTCTTATCCGAAGATGCTTGGCTATGCACTTGGATTTCATATTGTCAAAGATTGTGTAACTTCGGAAGGAGAAGATACGCTTTCTTTATTATCTATAGATGCAAAAGCGATATTGAATAAAGCAAATACATTTCATATATAAAAAACAGGATCTCTATTTCCTGTTTTTTTTAGTATTAATAGAAGAAAAAATATTAATTAGAATATATTTCCTTAGGTGGAATAAAGTTAAGAAAAATTGAACATAATGATTGATACAAACAGTAGTGAAGTGAGGGGTAGTGAATGTTATATCTACATGATGTATGGGTAAATTGGTTTGAAGGTGAAGAGAATGGGTATAACGTTTGTCATTTTTACGAATGGCGAAAAGATGATACGATTGAGCTATTAGATCAAGTGCCATTATTAAAAGTAGATTCCACATTATATCATTACATCGAAGACGAATTGTTAGAGCTTCCGCAAAAGTTGTTGGAAGACGTACATCATAAGGCTTATATTCGTAAAAATCATGAACGTTTGCAGCAAGAGTATTGCTTTGTTGTTACAGATGGAAAAGGAATTATTGCGATCGACACAATTGGTTACAATGTACCAATTCGAAAAAGTAGACTTATACCGCGCCAAGAGCAGATGGTATATGAGATGGTAGAAAGCGTACAAGCAGAAAAATATGAGTTCCAAGTAGAAGAAATGGAAAAAGAACATCATATTTTATCACCATCACCTTTCATTATGAATGGTTTAACTCGTAAAGAAAGACAACTTAAACAATTATTATTTATGGCGTTAGATCAATTACATACAACGAAAAACACAGCGGAAATTCGCTATTGGTTCACAGAGTGGGATCCATCAGCATACGGAATGGTTCAACATATGGAATTTGAAGATATTTGGTCTAGACTGTATGATGAAGCGAAAGCAGGCTGGTCTGAGAAGCACGAACAATTATGCGAGCGTCTCGTAAAAGGACAGCCATTCTTTGAAAAGTTATGGGAAATGGAAAACGAGCAGAAGGTAAATTAAAAAACCGCCAATTGGCGGTTTTTTAATTTGCTGTAACTTGGCTTCAGCGAGCATTCTAAGAAATCCAGCTCCAGCAGCGAGCTCTTCGTGTCTAAGAACCTTCCCCACGAGAAGGTAAAAAGCACCTTCTGTGGGAAAGAACCTTAGCCAGTCAGAGCTGAACGAGCTGCCTCCGCTTTATATAGCAATCCAGCTCCAGCGGCAAGAATGTTCGGTGGCTTCGCGCCTTCCTACGAGGCAAAAAGCGCCACTACGTCAGGAGCTCCATCCCCCTCACATTCTAAGCCAGCCGCTTCCGCTTTTTACATTACCTACGTTTTCTACTTAACCCCATTGCGTTTTCTACTTTGCGAAGTTGTTTGAATGCAACGCGGTTTGCTTTTTCTGCACCTTTGTCTAGAATTTCGTCTAGTTCTGGTGAGCTGATTAGTTCGTTATATTTGTCTTGGATTGGACGAATTGCATCTACGACTACTTGTGCTAGGTCGCCTTTGAAGTCTCCGTATCCTTTTCCTTCGTACATTGCTTCGATTTCTTCTACTGTTTTTCCAGAGAATGAAGAGTAGATTGTTAATAAGTTAGAGATTCCAGGTTTGTTTTCTTTATCAAATTTCACAATACCTTCAGAGTCTGTTACAGCACTCTTAATTTTCTTTTCAATTGTTTTCGGTTCATCAAGCATACTGATCATTGATTTTGGATTCGGATCAGATTTACTCATTTTCTTCGTAGGTTCTGTTAATGACATAACGCGAGCTCCTACTTTTGGAATGCGAATTTCAGGAACAGTGAACACTTCACGGAAGCGTTTGTTGAAACGCTCTGCTAGGTCACGTGTTAATTCCATATGTTGTTTTTGATCATCACCAACAGGTACGATTTCAGTGTTGTAAAGTAAAATATCAGCAGCCATTAATGGTGGATACGTTAGTAATCCAGCTGGAACTGAATCTCTACCAGAAGATTTATCTTTATATTGCGTCATACGCTCTAATTCTCCAACGTAAGCAACTGATTGCATAATCCATCCTAGTTGAGCGTGTGCTGGTACTTCTGACTGTACAAATAAAGTAGCTTTTTCAGGATCGATGCCGCATGCTACATAAAGCGCAGCAAGACTGCGAATGTTTTTACGAAGTTGTACGGGATCTTGAGGTACTGTAATCGCATGTTGGTTTACAATACAGAAATAACAGTCGTGTTCATTTTGAAGCTCTGCAAATTGCTTCATAGCTCCTAGATAGTTTCCAAGTGTAATCGTTCCACTCGGCTGAATACCAGAAAAGATAACTGACATAAGTAATTCCTCCTAAATTTGAATGCGTGATAGGGAAGAGAAGGCAAACAAAAAAGCCCATTCATCCCAAAAAACTATAGGGACGAATGGACCGCGGTACCACCCTAATTATTTCACTACTGTGAAATCTCTCTAATCCATAATAACGTTTGGATATAACGCCAAAGCCTACTACTTTCGGTTCGGTTTGGTGCTCAAAAGCCCATTCCATACTGTACAATTACTTGTTCACACCAGCCACAAGCTCTCTGAAATTGCCTCAATATGTACTCTTCTTTATCATCGCATACATATAAAATTATTTATTGTTACCTGAGCTCTTTTAATATGAAAGAACTAAAGTTTTATAACAAAATGTTTTGCTGATTATTATATCATATGGGATAGTGTTTGCAAACTACATCAAAATAGTAAAGCTAATGAGGGTCGAGAACAACCCAAGAACGATACCTGTAATACAAATTGGATACGTCCATTTGTATGAATATGTTTTATAAATACGTTCTTTCTTATCGACAGGTTCCTCTACTTCTTCAATTAAAGACTCAATTTTTTTGTTTGTACCAAATACTCTTTGGAAGGCGTAAATTGTTACATTGAAAAATCCATTTTGAAATATGAATAAAAAACCGCCAACAAGAATAAAAAATAGTGCGACATAAAACGATATATTGACAAAATTCAACAAAAATTGCGATGAAACGAGGAATGCGCCAATACTAGAAGCGATTATCGCTATGAAAATTAGTATACAAGTATGAAAAAAAACTTTATTCAAAATGTTCCCCTCCGTCAAAATATTACTAGAATTATTATACTATAAAAGCTATAATATGTACTAGAATTAATTTTTTGAAAATTATACGCAATTAAAGGTCTGATTTCAAGATGATGGTAGCAATGTTAACGTATCCCTTTACAAAAAAATAAAAAAATAAACATTTTATTAAAAATTTTAACAAAAAAACAAAAAACTATATTCACAATTGTTATATTATATGTATAATGAAAATTGTAGAAACTTGGAGATTATTCTTTCAATTCTACATTTTTACAAGTGAGGGTACAGGAAGTGCAATTAGGGGAGGCAACACAACATGAAGAAAAAGATACCGTTATTACTTGCATCGACGTTGACTGTCAGTATGTTAGGAGCTTGTAGTTACCAAAAAGAGGATAATAAAGCAGGCGCAAAAGAAAAATCCTCAAACAAGCAAGTGTTAAATCTAACCGAGACAGCTGAAATCCCAACTATGGATACGACGTTATCAACAGATGCAACATCTTCTAACATCATGAATAACACAATGGAAGGATTATATCGTCTGGGCAAAGACGATAAGCTTGTTCCAGGTGTCGCTAAATCTTATGAGAAATCAGAAGATGGCAAAAAGTATGTATTTAAGTTACGTGAAGATGCGAAATGGTCTAATGGTGAACCTGTAACAGCGAAAGACTTCGTTTATTCTTGGCGAAGAGCTGTAGATTCAAACACGGGTGCCAAGTTTGCTTACATACTATTTGATGTGAAAAATGCGGAGAAAGTTAACAAAAAAGAATTACCAGTTGAAGAACTTGGTGTAAAGGCAATTGATGATCATACACTTGAAGTGGAATTAGATAACCCTGTTCCTTATTTTGTAAGTTTAACAGTCTATCCAACATTGTATCCTTTGAATGAGAAGTTTGTAACAGAACAAGGAGCAAAATTTGGATTAGAATCCAATACGACACTTTATAATGGTCCATTCGTATTAAATGAATGGAAGCATGAACAAAGTTTCCAACTTAAGAAGAATCCAACGTATTGGGAAAATAAAGAAGTGAAACTTGAGGAAATAAACTTCAATATTGTTAAGGATCGTTCAACTGCTATAAATTTATATGAAACGAAAGCAATTGATCGTGTAGTCTTAACATCAGAGTTTGTAGATAAATACAAATCAGATGCTGACTTTAAAACGATTAAGAGACCATCTACACAATTTATTCGCTTAAATGAAAAGAATAAATTTTTAGCAAATAAAAATATCCGAAAAGCAATTGCAATGTCCTTTGAGCGTGAAAATATCGGCAAAGTTATCTTAAACGATGGTTCAGAGGGTATATATGGTTTTGTTCCGAAAGGCTTAGCAAAAGGTCCGAATGGAAAAGACTTCCGTGAAGAGAATGGAAAGCTTATAAAAGAGGATATGAAAGAAGCTCAAAAATATTGGGAAGCTGGTAAAAAAGAACTTGGTGTAGACAAAGTAGAGTTAGAGCTATTAAACTTTGATACTGATGATGCTAAAAAAATCGGAGAGTATTTAAAAGGTCAATTTGAAAAGAACTTACCAGGTTTAACAGTTTCCACAAAAATGCAGCCATTTGCACAAAAATTAAAACTTGAAGCAAGTGGAGATTATGCAATGTCATATGCGGGATGGAGTCCAGATTATATGGATCCAATGTCATTCCTTGAAATGTATACGACAGGTAATGCGCAAAACAAAGTAAATTATGCAAACCCAGCGTATGATGATTTAATTAAAAAAGCGAAAACAGAAGTTGATGTACAAGCTCGTTGGGATGCATTATTACAAGCGGAAAAACAACTGCTTGAAGATGCAGCGATTGCTCCAGTATATCAACCAGGAAAAGCTTATTTACAACGTGGCTCAATTACTGGCCTATTAGAACATAAATATGGCGGAGAATTTAGCTATAAGTGGGTTGAACTCAAAAACTAAAAATGGTTTCCATCATGAATAAGGGTATATGCCTATGATGGGCATATGCTCTTATTTTAAAAAAATAAAAGTAAGAATATTTAAAACTATCTTATTGCTTTTGAGAAAAACGGGGAGGTGCTTGACTATGGGACGTTATGTATTAAAACGTTTCGTGTACATGGCTTTGACATTATTTTTAATTACTACACTGACTTTCTTTTTGATGAAATTACTTCCGGGTTCTCCGCTTAAAAACCAGGAGAAACTATCACCGGCACAAAAAGAAATCATTCTTGAAAAATATGGTTTAAATGATCCAGTACCAGTTCAATATGCACGTTACTTAGGTAACTTAGCAAAAGGTGATTTAGGGGTATCATTCCAATATGATAACCGTCCAGTAACAGATATGATTGTGGATCGCATTGGACCATCGGCACAACTTGGTTTACAAGCGATTATATTAGGAACATTTATCGGTTTACTTTTAGGAATCGTTGCGGCACTTCGTAACAATACGTGGGTCGATTATGGGGCGACAATTATTTCCGTACTCGGGATGTCGGTACCATCGTTCGTATTCGCCGCATTACTACAATATTTCGTAGGGGTAAAACTTGGTTGGTTCCCAGTAGCCTTCTGGAAAGGGCCAGAGTTTACAGTGATGCCTACGATCGCTTTATCGATGGCAGTTATCGCAACAATCGCACGTTTCTCTCGTGCAGAGTTAATTGAAGTTATGCAAGCTGACTACATTTTAACAGCGAAAGCAAAAGGGATTAGTCAAGGCGTTATCATTGTAAAACACGCACTTCGTAACGCGCTAATTCCAGTTGTAACAATTTTAGGACCAATGGTTGCGGCATTAATTACAGGAACACTCGTTATCGAGCAAATTTATGCAGTACCAGGACTAGGGGAACAGTTCGTTAAATCTATTACAGTGAATGACTATACAGTTATTATGGGAACTACAATTTTCTATAGTGCGATTTTCATCTTAGTTATTTTCATTGTTGATATTTTATACGGAATTATTGATCCTCGAATTCGTTTAGCGGGAGGGAAAAAATGATGAAAGATGTACAAAAATTATCTCCAGATTTATTTCAACAAGCCAATCAAAATAATGTGGATAATGAAGTCATTGCCCGTCCAAGCTTAACGTTTTGGCAAGATGTAAGAAGACGTTTGTTCCAACATAAAGGAGCAATGTTAGGTTTCGTTTTATTAGCGCTTATTGTATTACTAGCAATTTTTGGGCCGATGGTAAGTAAACACTCGTATAAAGAGCAAGACTTAGGTCGTGCGAAATTACCACCGAAAATTCCTGTTATTGAAAATGTTCATTGGCTACCATTTGACGGTACAGATCAATATGGTGTTGACCAATATGAAAAACGTGATATTAAAGAGTATTTCTGGTTTGGTACAGATGATCTTGGACGCGATTTATGGACAAGAACATGGGAAGGTACGCGCGTATCGTTATATATCGCTCTTTTAGCAGCAGCGATTGACTTAGTAATTGGGGTTGCATACGGAGGTATTTCAGCGTTCTATGGCGGTAGAGTAGATAATATTATGCAACGTGTTATGGAGATTATTAACGGTATTCCATACTTAATCATCGTTATTTTAATGGTAATCATTATGGGATCTGGTATATGGTCAATTACACTTGCAATGGCGATTACAGGCTGGATAGGGATGTCGCGGATTGTTCGTGGACAAATCTTAAAGTTAAAAAACCAAGAATATGTATTAGCATCTCGTACATTAGGTGCAACAAATACACAATTAATTGTGAAACATTTAATTCCAAACGTAATGGGACCTATCATCGTAATGACAATGTTTACAATTCCATCAGCGGTGTTTGGTGAAGCGTTCTTAAGTTTCATTGGTTTAGGAATTCAGCCACCATTTGCGTCACTTGGTTCTCTTGTAAATGATGGTTATAAATCAATTCAAACGTATCCACATATGATGTTCATCCCTGCGGTTGTCATCAGTATGTTAATCTTAGCATTCAACTTAATGGCAGACGGATTACGCGACGCGTTAGATCCAAAAATGCGTAAGTAAAAGAGGGGAGAAGTAAAAATGAAAACATTGTTAGAGGTAAAAGATTTGCAAGTCTCCTTTGATACACATGCAGGTGAAGTACAAGCTGTACGCGGTGTTACTTTTGATTTGAAAAAAGGAGAAACATTAGCGATTGTAGGAGAATCTGGTTCTGGTAAATCAGTTACTTCTAAAGCGTTAATGGGATTAATTCCGAATCCTCCAGGACGTATTAAAAACGGTGAAATCGTATTTGAAGGTCGTGATTTAACGAAATTAACAGAAAAAGAAATGCAACAAGTGCGCGGTAAAGATATCGCGATGATTTTCCAAGATCCTATGACATCATTAAACCCAACGATGACAATCGGAAATCAAATTATGGAAGGCCTTATTAAACACCAAGGGATGAGTAAAGCAGATGCACGTAAAGTTGCATTAGAATTAATCGACCTTGTAGGTATTCCAAATCCAGAAGCGCGCTTAAAACAATATCCTCATCAATTCTCAGGTGGTATGAGACAGCGTGTAGTTATTGCGATGGCGTTAGCTTGTAACCCGAAATTATTAATTGCCGATGAGCCGACAACAGCGCTAGACGTTACAATTCAGGCGCAAATTTTAGAGCTTATGAAAGACATTCAACAAAAAACAGAAGCGGCAATCATTTTCATTACGCATGACTTAGGTGTAGTGGCAAACGTTGCGGACCGTGTAGCGGTTATGTACGCTGGTAAAGTTGTTGAAATTGGAACGGTTGATGAAATTTTCTACAATCCAAAACATCCGTACACTTGGGGCCTAATCGCATCTATGCCAAGTTTAGATGGTTCAGAAGAAGAGTTATATGCAATCCCTGGAACGCCTCCAGATTTATTGAAGCCGCCAAAGGGAGATGCTTTTGCACCACGTAACCCGCAAGCACTGAAAATTGATTTTGAAATGGACCCACCTTTATTTAAAGTAAGTGATACACACTACGCGGCAACTTGGTTACTTCACGAGCAAGCTCCAGAAGTAAGACCGCCGGCAGTTGTTGAAAAACGCATTCTTCAAATGAAAGCAGGTGAACAACATGACTAAACAACGTGAGAAATTAATTGAAGTAAAAAATGTAAAGCAGCACTTCGACGTGAGTGGTGGTGTTGTCAAAGCGGTTAATGATATTTCATTTGATATTTACCGCGGAGAAACATTTGGTCTTGTAGGAGAATCAGGTTGTGGTAAATCAACAACTGGAAGAACGATTATTCGTTTATATGATGCAACTGCTGGTGAAGTATTGTTCGATGGTGAAAATGTACATGGTAAAAAATCACGCGCACAACTGAAGAAGTTCAACCGTAAAATGCAAATGATTTTCCAAGATCCATATGCATCATTAAACCCTCGTATGACAGTAGGGGATATTATTGCAGAAGGTATTGATATTCACGGACTAGCAAAAGGCAAAAAAGAGCGTATGGACCGTGTTCATGAATTATTAATCACAGTTGGTTTAAATAAAGAGCACGCAAACCGTTTCCCGCATGAATTCTCAGGTGGACAACGTCAACGTATCGGTATCGCTCGCGCACTTGCTGTAGAACCTGAATTTATCATTGCCGATGAGCCAATCTCAGCACTTGATGTTTCAATCCAGGCGCAAGTTGTAAACTTACTGAAAAAGTTACAAAAAGAAAAAGGTTTAACATACTTATTCATTGCCCATGATTTATCAATGGTAAAATACATTAGTGACCGCATCGGTGTAATGTACCGTGGTCAAATCGTTGAGCTTACAACAAGTGAAGAGTTATATGCGAATCCAATTCATCCATATACGAAATCACTATTATCAGCAATTCCGCTTCCAGATCCAGATTATGAGCGTAATCGTAAACGTATCGTATACGATCCATCTCAGCATGATTATGGTAGTGAAGCACCAACAATGCGTGAAATTCGCCCAGGACATTTCGTCTTATGTTCTGAAGCGGAGTATAAGAAGTATAAAGAGATTTATCAATAATAAAAAGCCAATCTTCCGTTATGGAAGATTGGCTTTTTTCTACTATATAAACAGTTTTATTGTTAATATTTGTTTGTAAGTGAATACATGCATTTTGATTAAACGAGTATTACTGTGCCTGAACAGAAACACTCTCCTCTTGTTCTTCAGGTTTAACGAGTGCATAACGTTCCCACGCTCTACTTTTCCAGCGGAAGAACATAATGATGGCACGTGTCCATTCATCAATAGCAATCGCTAACCAAATACCAACGAGCCCCATATCTAAATGGAAGGCGAAAAAGTAACCGAGTGGTAAACTCATTAACACCATAGAGAATGCTCCGATTAAAACTGGGTACTTTGCATCACCAGCTGCGCGAAGTGAATTGATAATGACGATGTTCATTGTACGTCCCGTTTCAAGTAGTACACTTAGTAAAAGAACTGATGCACCTAACGTAATAATGTGCGGATTATCTGTAAATAGTCCCATTAATTGTGTACGGAATGTAATGACGAGAGCGACCATACATAAAGTGACTCCAATTGCCCACTTTACACTTTTCCATACGCGTTCATACGCTTCGTCTTTTTCACCACCGCCAACGAGGCGTCCGATAATAATGGCTGTTCCCATACCAATCGCAATCGCGAATAAATAAGTGAACATAGAAATATTCGTAGCGTATTGTCTCGCCGCTAATGATTCCGTTCCTAAGTATGTTGCATAGTATAAGAAGACAATTTGGCAAGCTTGATACATAACCTGTTCAAATGCAGATGGAATCCCGATTTTTAAAATTTTCCCGATGTATTCTTTTGATAAGGTGAAGTAATATTGTAATTTCACACGGTATTCCATAACGCGGTACAGTAACCAGAAAAAAACGATAAGTGCGATTAATCTGCTGACAGCAGAAGAAATAGCAGCCCCTTGTACACCGAGCTCTGGGAAACCAAATTTTCCGAAAATGAGTACGTAGTTTCCAGCGATATGAATAATATTCATTCCAAGTGAAATAAACATCGCTTGCTTTGTGAAGCCATGTACGCGGATAATTGCGGCTAATGAATTAATAATAGCTTGAAGGAAAATAGCGCCTCCGACGATGGATAAATAGTTTTGCGCATACATGAGTACATCGCCTTGTAAGTTCATTGCCATCATCATATGTTTTGAAAATAAAAGAAAACCAGCGCTTATAATGAGTCCGACCACTAAATTTAATGTGACGGCTAAAGCTGATATTTTAGATGCTTCCATAAAACGTTTGGAACCGAGGTATTGAGATACGACGATAGCTGCGCCGTTCCCGATGACTTCTAGTACCAAAATAGCGATATGGAGATATTGATTCGCTGCACCAACCCCAGATACAGCATCGTCTGATAATGCACTTAACATGAAAGTATCAGCGATCCCCATTAACATAAATAGAAAAACTTCTAGAAAAATAGGCCATGTTAATAAGAATAAACTTAATTTCTCTGTCGGCCCGTTTTTTGCCTGAATTGCTGTCATGTCCGTCCCCTCTTTACCGATATCTATTTTTAGCAAAATGTATCGTAACATACTTTCGTATCCTTTGCACTCATTTTAACCTACATATCTTTAATATGAAGAGGGTGCTATTTTATGATAAAAAGAGAAGGATAATTATGCAGAAAGTATTATAGGATATAAAATTTGTTTTTCTCTGATAATTTAGAAAAATACAATAAACTTCATTTTTAACACTTTAGTAAGAAAAATCAACAATATAAAACGTTTACAAAGGTTTATTTCTTAACAGAAAATTTTAATAAAATAGAAATATAAATATACAAAAAATATATTTGTGTGTATAATACGAATTGTTAGAACATATATATATTTCTATTTGTTTGAAAATGAAAGGGCTAACATTTTTTTGGAGGGTGGAAGTATGAAAAAAAAGATACCAGTTTTTGTAGCGTCAACAGTAGCAATGAGCATGATGTTAGGGGCATGTAGCTACCAAAAAGATGAACCGCAAGCGAACGCAAAAGGGGATAGCGGGAAAAGCGGTGCGAAGCAAGTTATTAACTTAATTGAAACACAAGAAATTCCAACGATGGACCCAGCGTTATCAGCTGATGCAGTTTCTTCAAGAGTAATGACTAATACGATGGAAGGCTTATACAGTTTAGGTAAAGATGATAAGCTAGTTCCTGGTGTAGCGAAGGAATTCCAAAAGTCAGAAGACGGTAAAAAATATACATTTAAATTACGTGAAGACGCGAAATGGTCAAATGGTGAGCCTGTGACGGCGAAGGATTTCGTATACGCATGGCAAAGAGCGATTAACCCAGATACAGCTGCGAAATCAGCGTACATTATGTATGATATAAAAAATGCAGAGAAAATTAATAAAAAAGAGATGAGTCCAGATCAATTAGGGGTGAAAGCGATTGATGATCATACATTAGAAGTGGAATTAGACAATTCAATTCCATACCTTGTAGATTTAATGGTATATCCAATCTTCTATCCTGTGAATGAAAAGTTTGTGAAAGAGCAAGGTACGAAGTTTGGTTTGGAAGCGAATACAACACTTTATAACGGACCATTTACATTAAGTGATTGGCAACATGAACGTAGCTTTAAAATGACAAAGAGCGCGTCATATTGGGACAATAAAGAAGTGAAGATTGAGGAAGTAAACTTTAATATTGTAAAAGATACGTCTACGCCAATTAATTTATATGAAACAAACGCAGTCGATCGAGCGACGTTATTAGCAGAGTTCATCGATAAATATAAAGGAAAACCAGATTTCCAAACGGTAGAAGATACATCTGTATTCTTCCTTCGTTTAAATCAAAAAGACCCAGCTTTAGCAAATAAAAATATTCGTAAAGCAATTTCACTTGCTTTTGAACGTAAGCCGTTCGTTGATACATTATTAAATAACGGTTCTAAGCCAGCAACAGGATTAATTCCTGATAACTTCATTAAAGGGCCAGATAAGAAAGACTTCCGTGCTGTAAATGGAGATATTGTAAAACCAAACGTGAAAGAAGCGAAGAAGTATTGGGAAGCTGGTAAAAAAGAACTTGGTAAAAATGAAATCGAATTAGAGCTATTAAATGAAGACGTTGAATTATCGAAGAAAACGGGTGAATATTTAAAAGGTGAGTTAGAAAAGAATTTACCAGGTTTAACAGTGAAAATTAAACAACAACCATTCGCGCAAAAACTAAAATTAGAAGATGCGGGCGATTATGTGATGTCATTCTCTGGATGGAGTGCAGACTTCCCAGATCCAGTTACATACCTTGATATGTTTATAACGGACGGATCGCAAAATAAAATGAAATACTCTAATCCGAAATATGATGAAATTATCATGAAAGCGAAGAAAGATGGAAGCGATGTAAATGCTCGTTGGAAAAACTTACTAGAAGCAGAGAAAATGTTACTTGATGACGCTGCGATTGTTCCAGTATATCAACGTGGTAGAGCATATATACAAAGAGAATCAATTAAAAATATGTACAACCATAAATATGGCGGCGATTTAAGCTTTAAATGGGCGTCAGTAGAGAAATAAGAAAAAAGCAGGTGATTGCCTGCTTTTTTTAATACGTACGTTTCTTATAAATACCTTTTCCGCCAACTTGATTCCAGCCGGATTGCACATCCAAACTTTTATTAACAAACTTCATCTTTTCTTTTCCGCCAAAGAGTTTTTCACCAATGCTATTTGTAATGACACCAATCAATGCTGTTATTCCGATGATGAGGGCAGCAACCGTGACAAAATCAATAAAAAAAGCAATCATTTGCAAATTCCCCCTTTGCCTGTCTGTATGTTTATTGTATGAGATAAAAGATAAAAAAGAAAGAAATGTCAGAAAAATTATTGATTTATTTTAGAAATCGTATAGACATGAAGGAGAATGTTTGTTAAAATAAGAACAAACGTTCCTTTTTATTCTCAATTGTATAGTCTTACATTTCTTAATTGATTTATCAAGAAAAGGTAAGAAAACGTTCTCTTTTTATAGGAAAGATTCTGGAAAAATAACTATATATCATATGAATAATCTATGAAAAGCAAGTGTTAAGAGGGTTGGAGGTATTGTTAAAGTACAGATGAATCGAGTGTGATCATGTTACATAGCAGTGGAATACACGGAAGAGTTTTCTCAATTAGAAGGAAATTTACTGTATATTTCTTGTAAAATCTATTGTATAATGATTATAGAAGTTACTTATTAAAAGTAATTGTTGTTTGCTAAAAGTTGTTGCTTACATGAAATGCGATTTTTGCACTTTGTTTTAAGACAAGGTATCGCAAAAAATTGCTGAATTTAGAAATTTAAACTGTAATTAGTACAGAATTTGTACTCTTTAAGGAGAGTGAGCTTTGTATGGTAACATTATATAGTTCTCCAAGCTGTACGTCTTGTAGAAAGGCGAAATTATGGCTAGAGGAAAATCATATTCCTTATACAGAACGTAATATTTTCTCAGATCCATTAACGATTGAGGAAATTAAAGAGATTTTACGTATGACAGAAAGCGGAACGGATGAGATTATTTCTACTCGTTCGAAAGTTTTCCAAGAATTAAATGTAAACTTAGAGTCTTTACCACTTCAAGATTTATATAAGATGATTCGTGACTATCCAGGGATTTTACGTCGTCCAATTATGATTGACGAGAAACGCCTTCAAGTAGGTTACAATGAAGACGAAATCCGCCGTTTCTTACCACGTACAGTAAGAACGTTCCAATTACGTGAAGCACAGCGTCTTGTAAATTAATTATAATAATATGAAAACCTTCTACCTATTATATAGTAGAAGGTTTTTTTTAATGTTTCACATTCCGTAATCGAACTCGTTGCACGATAATACCGATGCATAAAATGGTGAAAATAAATAAGTAAGGAATGCCTGCAGTGAAACTTGGGTTGTTATGAAAAAAGGTTGCAAGTCGGTCTTCATGTGTGACCATTTTTCCGGCTGTATAGGCGAGAATCGCTGCCCCGCAATAAATGAGGAATGGAAAGCGTTCCATAAGTATTAAAATAAGTTTGCTGCCCCAAATAATAATCGGGATAGAAATGAGTAAGCCGATTATTACGAGTAAAAATCTTCCGTGAGCTGCACCTGCAATGGCAATAACATTGTCAAACCCCATAACGAGATCCGCGAATACAATTGTACGCACAGCTTGAAATAAAGTTGTTTTCCCCTGAATAGCAGAAAGATCGTTGCTATTATCAGTTAGTAAATTTACTGCAATTAATGTAAGTAAAACGCCTCCGATAAGTTGCAGAAATGGAATGTCGAGTAAATAGACAGCTAGTATAGTAAGGATAATTCTTAGTACGATTGCTAAAAGAGTACCAATCAAAATGGCTTTATTTCGTTTCGATTCAGGTAAATTTCGACTAGCTAGTGCGATAACGATTGCATTGTCACCACCTAATACAACATCGATACCGACAATCATTAGTACAGATGTTAAAAACTCTAAGTCCATTCGTCTGCCTCCATTTATGATGTTTTAATAAGCGAACTATATGTATGTGGTGAAGAGAGAGACTAAATCATCTTCTCTAATAAAAGTTTCACTTTATTACAGTGTACGAGGAAAGGGGGAAATGTATGTCCAAATTTTTTGTGAGTAAGAAATCGCTATAATGATATATTTGTGTAGACAATCGAATAAAGATAGGCATATAACTATTTTTGTAAAATAAATCGATTTTATTTCCATTCTGGAGAATCTTATCATAAAATGAGAGTACAAGAATCTATTGATTTGTCATATGAGTGGGGAATCCCTTCATAACAATTCTAAGCAGGAAGGGAGAGTTGTATTTTGGATATTGAAAGAATTAATGACCATACGATGAAATTTTTTATTACGTACATTGATATAGAGGACAGAGGGTTTAATCGTGAAGAAATTTGGTACGACCGCGAACGAAGTGAAGAGCTCTTTTGGGAGATGATGGACGAAGCTCGTGATCATGACGATTTCTTTATTGATGGACCGTTATGGATTCAAGTGCAAGCAGTCGATAAAGGGATTGAAGTACTTGTAACGAAAGCAGAGCTTTCAAAGGATGGACAAAAGTTAGAACTACCAATAGGTGTAGATAAAATCATAGACATTCCTCTAGAGGAAGGCATTGAATCATTATTCCAGCAAGAATTAGTGGAAGAGGTAGAAGAACAAGCAGGAACAAACTTTAACGAAGATGGTACGTTTGGCTTTTTAATTAAGTTTAATGATTTGGAAGATGTCATTTCATTAAGCCACCGTCTTATCTTTGAAGATATAAAAGATGAGCTGTATTCATTTGAGAACCGCTATTATGTATATGTGGAATTCGATGAAGTGCTACATGATGAAGAAGAAATTGATCGTATTTTAAGTATTGTTTTAGAGTACGGAGAAGAATCAACTTTAACAATTCATCGTGTAAGTGAGTATGGGAAACAAATTGTGAAAGAGCATGCGCTTGAAACAATTCGCAATAATTTTCCTGCTAAAACGTAGGCCGATTTCTGTAGTATGAAATCGGCTTTTTATATGAAGAATAGGAAAGCTTTCTTAGTAAGGAGGTAAGAGATGAAAAATACGTTAAAGTTGATTTTCTTTGTTTTACTATTGTTCGCATTATTTGTTTCGTTACGTATGTTTATTGATGTAGCATTTTATTCGGATGTAATTGGGATAAAAGATGTGTCGATTCTAGGTATTATTAGTATTTTATTTACAGTATCTGCATTTTTAATTGGCTGCGTGATTTTCTTAGAGAACCGTCATCCGTCAAAAACACTTACATGGCTTATTGTGTTAGGTATTTTTCCTGTATTTGGATTCTTCGCTTATTTATTATTCGGACAGAACTTTCGGAGGAAGAGAATGTTCCAAAAGAAGGCGTTGCTCGATGAACAAGCGTTTTTACAATATAAGGGGCATGAAGATTACGAAGAACGAATTTTGCGTAATCATAAGCATCAAGAGCTTTTATTTCGTTTAGCGGATCGCCTAGGCGCTTTAAATATTTCATTTCAAACTGAAACGAGAACATTAACAAATGGAGATGAAACGTTTCAGGCCATTTTAGATGGATTAAAACGAGCGAAACATCACATTCATATGGAATATTACATTGTGCGTGATGATAAGCTTGGAACAGAAATTAAAGATATTTTAATACAAAAATCAAAAGAAGGCGTAGTTGTTCGTTTTTTATATGATGCGGTTGGAAGTTTTAGATTATCGAATTCGTATATTGAAGAATTAAACGACGCAGGTGTTGAAATGATTCCGTTTTTCCCTGTGCGCTTTCCGATTTTAAACGATAAGATTAATTATCGAAACCACCGAAAAATCGTTATTATTGATGGGAATGAAGGATTTGTAGGTGGATTAAATATTGGTGATGAATATTTAGGGAAGGATAAGTACTTCGGCTTTTGGCGAGATACGCATTTATATTTGCGTGGTGAAGCTGTTCAAAGCTTGCAACTTATTTTCCTTCAAGATTGGTTTTATATGACCGGTGAGGCTGTGCTAGCCCCTGAATATTTACAAGCGAAAGCAGTTGAGGGGGGTCATTGGGGAGGCGTGCAGCTCGTTGCAGGTGGACCGGATAATAAATGGGAAACAATTAAACATTTATATTTTGCTATGATTTCTTCTGCACGGAAATCCATTTGGATTGCGACGCCGTATTTCATTCCGGATGATGATATTTTATCTGCATTAAAGGTAGCGGCGCTTGCTGGTATTGATGTTCGTTTGTTAATGCCGAGTAAGCCCGATAAGCGCACCGTCTTTTACGCATCGAGATCATACTTCCCAGAGCTTTTAGATGCAGGGGTAAAGATATATGAATACGAAAAAGGTTTTCTCCATAGTAAAGTTGTCATTGTCGATTCCGATTTAGCTTCAATTGGGACCGCTAATATGGATATGAGAAGTTTTCATTTGAACTTTGAAGTAAATGCCTTTTTATATGATACAGACAGCATTCGAAAACTCGTTCAAGATTTTAAAGAGGATATAGAAGAATCAAGTGAAATTCATGTCGATCGTTTTCATAAAAGGCGTCTTCATAGACGGATTGTGGAATCAACGTATCGATTATTATCACCTTTATTATAAAAAGAGATGTCCGAAATTGGGACATCTCTTTTTTAAAAGGAATTTGTAATAAATTGTAGAATATAAGGAGCTGAAAGGGAGTGATTCCGATGTTTATCGCCAAAAGAGAAAACGGAGAAAAAATTCACCTACTCTATCATCATGATGAAGAGCTTTTACATCGTATGCGTAAAATAGAAAGCTTCTTTTGCATAGCTTGCGGGAAAGAAGTGCAAATGAAATTAGGGAAACAAAAAAGCTG
Organism: Bacillus cereus group sp. BfR-BA-01379; assembly: GCF_022663605.1. Lineage (NCBI taxonomy): Bacteria > Bacillati > Bacillota > Bacilli > Caryophanales > Bacillaceae > Bacillus > Bacillus cereus group sp. BfR-BA-01379. The sequence continues at coordinate 9,176 of NZ_JAKUFT010000007.1, read as the reverse complement.
GCATTTTGCTCATAAAAAAATGGAGGCATGTCTTGCTTTTTATGAAGCAGAATCTATGTATCACATGCACGGTAAAGAACTGTTATATAGGTGGTTCAAACGTCAAAACTTTCATGTAAATATAGAGCACTATCTGCCAGAGATTCAGCAACGACCAGATATTTTCATAGAGAGAGCAGGGAGGAAAATCGCGATTGAGTACCAATGCGCCAATCTCTCTATAGAGCAGCTGTACAAACGAACCTATTCGTATTGGCGAGTTGGTATAAAGGTCATTTGGATTATTGGTGGAAATCAATTGAAAAAGCAATCAGCATATTGGATAAAATTCTCCTCCCTTATGGCTTTCTCCTTACAATCTTATCCTCAGCCATTTCTTATTTTTTTCTGTCCGGAACAAAAATCATTTATGAAATGCGCGTTTATCACTTTATTTTCTACAAGCGTCTCTTTCTCACATACTCTTCATTTGCCAACTGATACAACTACTTTTGAAATGCTCTTTTCTCCCGTCTCTTTCCGAAAAGAAACATTAGGTGAGGAATGGAAACAGCGAAAGAGCTACTTTCGGCAAAATGCTCTGCCGATTTGGAATTACAATCATAAGTCACTATTACGCCTCTTATATCAATGTAAATGTACCCCAGCAAATTTTCCTTCTGAAATTGGTGTGCCGCTCCCGTCTTCATTTGCTCTTCAAACAAATCCATTTATATGGCAAGCTTTTCTATATATGAAGTGTATAGGTGAGCTTGCGGTAGGGGATTATATTTCCCTCGGGTATGTGTGTAGTTATGTGAAAAAGTATACGAAAAGGCGTATGCTCCCTTACTTTTCACGGCATATATGGAAGGTAGCAGTTGCTGAATATATGGTATTTCTATGTTATGCAGGTGTATTGCAGAAAGTAGGGACTTATAAGTACCGAAAAAAAAGGGGTGTAGTTATGCTGAAAACAGAGGAGGAAGTTATGAAATATGATGAAATTTGCTTGGCGTATGCCTTATCTTTATTTGAGGCAAAGTACAACATGAGAGAAGGAAAAGGGGATATAATAAAGACTGATCGTGAAGGAATTACATAAGAAAAATCGAATTGTATGTAAGTAGAGATATTTAAAGGAGGGCTTAAAGGATGTCTGAACAAAACACAGCAAAAACATTACCAGATCGCAAAGAGATTGAAGAATCAAGTACGTGGCGATTAGAAGATATTTTCCAAACAGATGCAGAATGGGAAAAAGAATTCCAAGCCATTAAAGAGCTATTACCGAAGTTAACTGAATTTAAAGGGAAACTTGGTGACTCTGCGAACAATTTACTTGAAGCATTGCAATATGAAGATGAAATTTCAATGCGATTAGGTAAGCTATATACATATGCGCATATGCGTTACGATCAAGATACAACAAACTCTGTGTATCAAGCGTTAAATGACCGCGCGACAAATTTATATTCACAAGTATCTAGTAGCACAGCATATATTGTGCCTGAAATTTTATCGATTTCAGAAGATACATTGCAAACATTCTTGAAAGAAAATAGAGACTTAAGTGTATATGAGCATGCATTAGAAGAAATTACGCGTCAACGCCCGCACGTATTATCTGAAGCGGAAGAGGCTCTATTAGCAGAAGCATCTGAAGTTATGAGCGCATCAAGTAATACATTCGGTATGTTGAATAATGCGGATTTGAAATTCCCATCTATTAAAGGTGAGGATGGAGAAGAAGTAGAAATTACACATGGTCGTTACATTCAGTTTTTAGAAAGTGATGATCGTCGTGTGCGCGAAGATGCATTCAAAGCTGTATATGAAACGTACGGAAAATATAAGAATACATTTGCAAGTACGTTAAGCGGAGCTGTGAAACGTAACAATTTCAATGCACGTGTTCGTAAATACGATTCTGCACGTCAAGCGGCATTAAGTAATAATAATATTCCTGAAGCGGTGTATGATCAACTTGTTGAATCTGTAAATGATAATTTACACTTGCTACATCGTTACATTGATATTCGTAAGCGTGCACTAGGGCTTGATGAGCTTCATATGTATGATTTATATACACCACTTGTACCAGAAGTGAAAATGAACGTGAAGTATGAAGAAGCACAAGACATGTTATTAAAGTCTTTAAACGTGCTTGGTGATGAGTATGTTGACATTTTAAAAGAAGCATATGAAAATCGCTGGGTAGATGTGTACGAGAATAAAGGAAAACGAAGCGGAGCATATTCATCTGGTGCATACGGAACAAATCCGTATATTTTAATGAACTGGCATGATAATGTAAATAATTTATATACACTTGCTCATGAGTTCGGTCATTCTGTGCATAGTTACTACACAAGAAAAACGCAGCCGCACGTATACGGTGATTATTCAATCTTCGTTGCAGAAGTTGCATCAACTTGTAATGAAGCGCTTCTAAACGATTATTTATTAAAAACGACCGAAGATAAGAAAGAGCGTCTATACTTATTAAATCATTATTTAGAAGGATTCCGTGGTACTGTATTCCGTCAAACGATGTTCGCAGAGTTTGAGCATATTATTCATAAGAAAGTACAAGAGGGACATGCGGTTACGCCAGACATGTTAACGGAGATCTACTATGATTTAAATAAGAAATATTTCGGTGATGCTTTAGTCATCGATGAAGAAATTGGTTTAGAGTGGTCTCGTATTCCGCACTTCTACTACAACTATTACGTATATCAATACGCAACAGGATTTAGTGCAGCAACAGCTCTATCTAAACAAATTTTAGAAGAAGGGCAACCAGCAGTAGAACGTTACATTAATGAGTTCTTAAAAGCAGGAAGCTCAGATTATCCAATTGAAGTTCTGAAAAAAGCTGGAGTAGATATGGCATCTCCAGAACCGGTAAAAGAAGCATTGCAAGTATTTGAAGAGAAATTAAATGAATTAGAAGCATTATTATTTGAAGAGAAGTAAGAGAAAAGACGAGGAATTTACCTCGTCTTTTTTGCTTTAAATATTTTTGTCGATATTTGTCGGAAAAATAAAGTGAATTTCCTTCTTTTTTCTAAATTAGAAGGCAGTTTTGCGATTTTTTTTGTAGTTAAAACCCTTTAAATCGTTTTTTATGGTTGAAATAAGAGAGAGCGATGACAATGACTCCAAATAAAAGAGGGAAGGCAATAATTTTAGGAAAAGCTTGTAGTAGAGAGAGGATGTACAAGAAAAAAGAAACGATGACAGCTAGTAAGATAAGTAAAATATATGTTTTTTTCATACAGAACACCTCCAAAATAGCTTTTTTATAGCTTATTCAGAAATGAAAACGTTTAGAATGTGACAAAAGTGTGAAATTCGACAAAAGGGGTTGTCATCTGACGTCGAATCTTGTAATATAATAAGCGTGAACGAATTCACATACAAACATATACCCCTTTGTTTGAACGTGAAAATTTCTCCCATCCCCTTTAATATTTTTATAAGCCGTAAAGAAAAAGACCTGGTGTTTTACACCAGGTCTTTTTCTTTTGCTATCCATTTCCAATAACGCTCACATTTTACGTCAATCATTTGTACTTTTCGTTTCAGTTGTAATTTTTTTAGTTCACGCTCGATCTCTTGCTGCGAGCAGTCATATATAAATGCTACTTCTTTTGAAGAGATAAATTGTGTGGCTTCTAATAATACTTCTAAAGGTGGTAACGGTTCTGGTTCAATTTCACATTTTACAAGTTCTTTCAATAATTGTACGTATACGTCGTAAGAATAAGTTCCAGCGATTTTAATACCTTCTTCATCTGAATTCGCATGAAAAAATACGAGAGAAGGTATTTCTGTAATATGCATCTCATTTGTGAATTTTAAGTCACATTGGAAAGCTTTTTTTGCGCTAGTGGAATGTAGGTCTTTTTTAAATTCTTCTACATCAATACCGCTATCTCTTGCACAGGCAAGTAATAATTCGCAGTCAGGGTTTGATACATTTTCAAGGAAAATGTATTCTTGGAGTTTTCGCAAAAACTTCGAACCTGCTTTTCGGCCCTGCAACTCCGCTGCCTTAATTGCCATCGATACTAAATATGGTGTTGACGATGCCTCTTGCATATGTACCTTTCCATCACATGAAAAACCTTGTAAACTTGTTGTCTTTTCCCACACAAATCGAATATTAGCAGGTTTATTCCATTTGTGTGAGGAAGCGTTCGTTCCGTCCACTTTTCCTGTTACGATATGACGGATAGAGAAGTATTTCCCGTATTCAAGCCATAGTTTAATAATAAAGGGCTCAATTTCCCAGCAATCTTTACAAAGTGGATCAATAAATAAATATGCTTCTACAGACTTATGCTCACATGCGGAAGGAGATGGCATATTTATATGCTTTGCTTCCTGCTTATCCATTACACTTCACCTGTTTCATTTGGAGTATTAACCATATGCTGAGCAGTTAATGCTAAACGTTCAAAAACGAACTCTCTTATATGACCGTGCACTCCTGTGTCATCCATTGCTTGCTCCATACATGATAGCCAAGCCTCTGCTCGTTTTGGAGTAATCTCAAACGGAAGATGGCGTGCTCTTAACATAGGATGACCATGTTCTTCAGTGTACAAATTAGGACCACCTAAATATTGTGTTAAAAATTGTTTTTGCTTCCTAGCGGTTTCTGTTAAATCATCCGGGAAGATGGGAGATAGGTCAGGGTGTTTACTGACATAGGAATAAAATGTGTCTACTAATATTGCAATGCATTGTTCACCGCCAATTGCCTCAAATGGTGTCATCGGTTGCTTGCTCATCCTTTATAAACTCCTTTTTCCATGAAATGTATATCTATTGTAGCAATGGAATGTTCCAGAGGGCAAATAAACAGCCTTCATAACGTTCTTTGCTTATTCTACAGATGTAAAAGAATCTGTTCCTTTTAAAAAGTGAGATATATCCACTAGTAGAACGTATTCACTAGTGGAATTTTCACTTTAGCGTGCTTTGTTTTGTTTGGCAAGGAAAAAGCGTTTTACTTTATTATTTGTATGACGGATTGGTATGTCATGTTGCTTTAATAAATGCATAAATGCAGCTTTGCCTGTTTCTTCATCTTGCACTTCAAATTCAATTTCATAATCATCGTGATTGTAATAGAAACTATGATCAAAGACAAGTGTTCCGCCTTCAAATAGCGTTTCGGCTCTTTCAGTTGTTAAACTACCCATATAAGTTAAAGTGGAAACAGGAATTTGTAATTTGTGTAGTTGATCCATTACAGTCCCTGGAATGATTACGTTTGTTTCCATCATCATTCTTGCTTTGTCTTCTGTTACGACTTGATGAGTTTCCAGCAAGCCGACTTCTGCAGGTTGTTTCAATGTTAATGTATAAGTTTCTCCTTTATGACGAATACGAAGTGCAGAGCCAGCTTCTTTTAATGAGAAGCCTGGTGTTTCAAAGTAGTGATTCACCTGTTTCGTAAATACCTCAATAGAGAATGATTTACATAATGTATCGAATTCTGCTTCTGTAACAATATTTTTAAATTCAATTTCAATTTCTTGTGTCATTGCATACGCGCTCCTTTTAAAAAATAATTCTTTACACATTATCGCTTTTTCATAAATTTGGTTCAATGTTTTATTTGTTTGCGTCCATGTTATGATACAATAATACTGTTAAGTAAGACAGGAAGTTGAGATGGAGGAGTTAGAGCATGCAAAATAAAATTCAAGTTAAGAGCGTAGAAAAGAGAGAGAATGCGCTTATTTTTTGTGCGGAAAATAATGAAATAGAGGTAAAGGAGTTAAGTACGCGTAATCACGTACTTGTAGACTCAGACAATTTATCATTTTTATATATTTTAGAAAACGAATCATCTTTCATTTATGTAAGTATTCCGCACACATGCTGGGAAGCAATGCATGAAGCGATGAATAACGATATAGTAATGTTCGTTCGTGTGAATGACGTTGAAATGGAATTAGAAAATTTAAAAGAAGAAGTAGAATATTTAGTTGAAAATATTGAAGGTAATGCAAATTACGGAGAAGAACTAGTAACTGCTGTAGAAAAAGTATTTCTATAAGCAAATGGATTGATTTTGGTGGTGGTTGAAATGAATCGAAATTGGGAAGAATTTTTAGCACCTTACCATCAAGCGGTGGCAGAGCTGAAAGTGAAACTAAAAGGAATGCGTACTCAATTTTCAATGTTAACAGAGCATTCTCCAATTGAGTTTGTAACTGGAAGGGTAAAGTCGGTTGCTAGTATTATTGATAAAGCGGAGAAGAGAAATGTGCCGCTAGATCGGCTAAGAGAAGATATGCAAGACATCGCGGGCCTTCGAATGATGTGTCAATTTGTTGATGAAATTAAGCCTGTTGTAGAATATCTTCGAAAACGAAATGACTTTGAAATCGTGGAAGAACGTGATTATGTCACGCAAAAGAAAGATAGCGGTTATCGTTCTTATCACGTTGTCATTAGTTATCCAGTTCAAACGATTCAGGGAGAAAAAAAAGTATTAGTAGAAATCCAAATACGCACGTTAGCAATGAATTTTTGGGCAACAATTGAGCATTCTTTAAATTATAAATATAGTGGACGTTTTCCTGAAGATATTAAAATACGCTTGCAACGCGCAGCGGAAGCAGCATTTTTATTAGATGAAGAAATGTCCTCTATCCGTCTTGAAATTCAAGAAGCGCAGAAAGCTTTTTCAAGAAAACAAGAAACGAAAGATTCCGAATCATAAACTAAAGGGTGTTGGGCGATGAAATTTACAATTATGTCAAAGGGAGATCAATCATCAGATACATTGGCAGGCACGATGAAAGAGTACTTGCTAGATTTTGGATTTATAATGGATGAAAAGGAACCCGATATTGTAATTTCTGTTGGGGGAGATGGAACGCTTTTATATGCGTTTCATCGTTACTATAATCGATTGGATGAAACAGCGTTTGTTGGTGTACATACAGGGCATTTAGGTTTCTATGCAGATTGGTTACCGACAGAAGTAGAGAAATTAGTAATTGCAATTGCTAAAACACCATTCCAAGTGGTGGAATATCCACTTTTAGAAGTGATTATTCGCTATGTGAATGGGAGTAAAGAGTCACAGTATTTGGCGATGAATGAAGCAACTGTTAAAAGTGCGGAAGGTACATTAGTAACAGAAGTGGAAATACGCGGAGAGTACTTCGAAACGTTCCGCGGAGATGGCCTTTGTATTTCTACTCCTTCGGGAAGTACTGCGTATAATAAGGCGCTTGGCGGAGCAATTATTCACCCTTCTATTGAAGCGATTCAAATTGCAGAAATGGCATCTATTAATAATCGTGTGTTTCGTACGGTAGGTTCGCCGCTCGTACTGCCGAAGCATCATACATGTGTGTTGAAGCCGGCTGCAGGAATGAACTTACAAATTACGGTGGACCATTTAACGATGGTGCATCAAGATGTGAAATCAATCCAGTATCGCGTTGCAAACGAGAAAGTACGATTTGTTCGTTTCCGTCCATTCCCGTTTTGGAAACGAGTTCGTGACTCGTTTGTTGCAGATAAATAGAAAGGGTTTATATATTTGAACAGATTTACATTGAAATGGGATATAGAATCGGCTGAAGAGGGAGCTTTAGTTAGAGAATTTTTAAAAACAAAAGGGATTTCTAAAGCTGCATTAACGGATATAAAGTTTCACGGCGGAGCTATTGAAGTAAATGGTCAGCATGCGAGCGTTCGTCATCAGTTGCAAGCTGGTGAAGAATTACGTGTCTTTTTTCCAGTGGAGGAAAGAAGCGAAGGGATGGTTGCAGAAGATATTCCTTTGTGTATCGTATATGAAGATGATGCGGTTCTTGTCATAAACAAAGAGGCAGACATGTCAACGATTCCGTCTAGAGAACATCCGGCAGGGAGTGTTGCGAATGCGCTCTTATCTCATTATGATAAGCAGCATCTTGCAAGTACAGTGCATATTGTAACAAGATTAGATCGTGATACTTCAGGGCTTATGCTTATTGCAAAAAATCGTTTCGTGCATCATCTTTTATCGAAACAGCATCAACAAAAAGCTGTGAAAAGAACGTATGAAGCAATCGTGCATGGTGAGATTCTCGAACGAGAAGGAACGATTGACGCACCGATTGGACGAAAATCGGATAGCATTATTGAGCGAACGGTTTGTGATAAGGGGCAAAGAGCAGTTACTCACTTTAGAGTGATTGATAGCGCCTATCATAAGACGCATGTATCGCTTGAGCTTGAAACAGGAAGAACGCATCAAATTCGTGTACATATGGCGCATATAGGACATCCGTTACTTGGCGATACTTTATATGGTGGGAAAAGGGATGAAATGAAACGACAAGCACTTCACAGTACATCATTGGCGTTTTATCATCCTATTTTAGAGAAGAAAATGTCTTTCACTACAACGATTCCAAGTGATATGCAGGAGGTAGTAAGGCATACTTAAAAAGGGAACAAAATTCTTATGTAATGAAGAATTTTGTTCCCTTTTTTCTTAGCGGAATAATATTAAAATTTGATTTTCACCCGTGCGCTTTATAACGAAAAATCCACTTTCGGATTTTGTTGCAATGCCATCGTTATTTGGACGACAATATCCATGCGTTTCGCAAGTGCCGTCATCGCGTACTAGCATTTGTCCAATTAATCCGACAGGAAGCCACTCGGCACGATCTTTTCTTGCTATATATTTGCAAGCTGGATCCCATTCTGTATTTAAAAGAGGTTGTATGTCTTGCGATTCCGCACATACATATTGACGTTTTCCAAAGCTATCTGTTTTGTAGCGTTTCTGCCAACTTAAAGCACCGCTATTTCCTATAAGTGCCGGGGTTGCGCTAGATATTCCTAAAATGAATGAATCGTTTGAAGTAGCGATCCGAATTTTTTCTTCGCTACTAAATGTAACGAAATAACCTACATCAATAAGATTATTGTCTGCTGTTTCAAACATTTGTGCAAAATCAGTTCCACTTGCATTGTAAGAAGCGCCATCAATATACATTTCCCCATTATGAGCAAGCCACTTTGCACCAATATGATGATCGGTTTCATTTGTACCGTTAGCAATAAACCAAGAATAAGATTCTTCTGCTGTGCCGAAGCGCCCCATAATATGGCTACCTGCAAAATGAGCTGTTGATGTATGATTACCTTCCGCATGAGAA
>NZ_JAKUFT010000006.1:0-107066 GCF_022663605.1 Bacillus cereus group sp. BfR-BA-01379 | reverse complement strand
GTACACCACTACTATATTTCAACGCTTGATCCGCACCAGCATAGTTTCTCCACTCTAAGTAATAGTTATGTTTCTTCTTATCAAAACCGTTTGATACAACGAAACCATTTAATTTTAATTTTGCTTCGCCTTCCGCATCATCAGAGAACACCACATTTCCATCTACTGTTAATGTAGCGTTATCAAGCGTAAAACCGTTCGGTGCTAAACCACCATCTGTAATGTACTCGAATGCTAGTTTTATTTTTTGACCTTTAAATTTGCTTAAGTCATATGACTTATCTACCCATTTACCATCCGTTGTATCTAGACCATTTTTCACATTCTTTTCACCAATGCGATCCACTAACGTTTTCTTACCATCTTCTGTCACTGCATGTACTTCAAGGAAGTCATACTCCGTTTCAATTTCATACAATGTTTTGTAATCAAATTTCACCTGTGTTGCATTTGTTAAATCAAACACTGGCGTTTCTAATGTTGTATGAAGATTATCGCCTTTTGTACTATAATAATATTTCTTACCGAATGCAGGCTGAATACCTTTTACATCTTTATCAGGTAAGTTAACGCGAATCAAGCCAGGACGAGCTGATTTCGTTACACTTTGATCTAAGTACGTCGCCAAACCGATACCGCGATTTAATTTATCATAGTCAACCTCTACAATATTTGCCCAGTTCCCGCCCATGTTCTTTTGAAAATACTCTTTGTTTTGCGGAGAGAAACTCGGTGGCGTTGTACCTGCAATTTTACCAGCCCAACTGCCGCCGCTCATAACTGACCAAGAGTTAATCGGCTCACCTGCTCCTGAGTACTTCGTATCATATTCATCTGGAAGGCCTAAATCATGACCGAATTCATGTGCGAATACACCAACCGCTCCGTCTTCTGGCTCAATTGTGTAGTCGTATGCTGCCATTTTACCGCCCCAGTTATCAACCTTTGCTGTTGTTCCTTCAATTGGATATGGTGTTCCAAGGTTCCAGCGATGTGACCAAATTGCGTCATCACCTAGTCTACCGCCGCCTCCATCTTGTCCAACTCCCGCGTGAATAACCATTAAATGATCAATCAGACCATCGGGTTCATTTTTATTGCCATCACCATTATTGTCATATTGATCGTATTGGTCAAATTCAGATAAATCGATTCCACTTTCTACAGCTGCATGTAATGCCTCTTTTACAAAATCACGTGGTCCTTTTGGTCCTTTATTATCATGACCACCATCTCCTGCATCTGCGCCATACTCCGCCGCATTACCTGGTACTGTCAGCCACTTTGTTACTGTTCCATCGACTGTATAACTACCACCAGATTGCTCTTCATAATATTGTTTAAATGTTGGGACCTTTGATCCATCAAAGAGTGTAAACGGCTCATTACCAAATAACATTTTTTGATAATGTTCTGGATTAAAATCATTTGAATACATATAACCTGGTACTTGATCAATATTGTTATGTTTAAAATCAGCAAACTCTACTAACAATACTAGAACTTTATCTTTACGAACATCACCATTATATTGTTTTTGCTTCGCTGAAGTAGTTGGAACTTTTCCGTTTAATCCCCCTTTAACCGGCGCTTCACCTACCACTGGACCAGCAGTAGGTTGATCAACTTTTTCTTTCGCATCTGCTTTGGCATCTTTAACTTTTTTCAAAAAGTCAAAAGCTTCTCTTGAGACACTATCCCCTGCCGCTGGTTCTTTTCCAGCATTTTCACCTTTTTTCTTCTCTACGTATTTTTCAACAGCTTTTAATGTTTCTTCTTTCGACGTAGATTCACTAATTACACCGCGTTTCTTGAGCGCATCTGCTAAACGATCCTCTTGAATTAAATTTTCATCAATTGGACTTACAGTTCCTGTATGAGACGGCGTTGCCGCATAAACAGATTGACTACTAAATCCAAATGCGCAACTAAGCACAGCTGTCGCCGCAAGCGTAGACAGCACCTTAAAAGGTTTTTTCTTCATCCCTATTCCTCCCCAATATTAAATACGTTATAACGTTTATATAATAATGAAAATTCAGATAACTTTCAATATGTTGTCTGAATTTGTAATATTTTTGAAAATATTCTTTCGTTCGAATTGGTATACATTCTGATTCATCAATATTCCAGGTGGTAATAGCTGGCTAAAAAAATAAAGAGATCAATCACTATAATTAGTGACTGATCTCTTTATTTATCTAAAGCGCAACTCGCAACTACAACAATTCAATATACCCTTCTGTTCCATGTACCCGAATTCGTTGCCCATCTTTTATTAGTTTCGTAGCATTCTCCACACCGACAACTGCTGGTAATCCATATTCACGTGCAATTACTGCCCCGTGCGTCATAAGTCCACCAACTTCGGTAACTAACCCTTTTATAGACACAAATAACGGTGTCCAGCCCGGGTCAGTAAAAGCAGTAACTAATATATCTCCCTCTTCTAAATTCGCATCTTCCATGTTTAAAATAACGCGCGCTCTTCCTTCTATAATTCCGGATGAAACAGGCAAACCTACAATCGCATCAGCCGGGATGTTTTCTCGTTTATATTTTCCTGTAATGATTTCTCCATCAGATGTCATTATACGAGGAGGCGTTAGTTTTTCATATAATTTGTAATCATTTTTTTGTTTTTGGATAAACTCGTAATCTAGTTTATTCGTGCGAACAACTTCGTGAAGTTCTTCAAAAGTTAAATAGTATATATCATCGACCTCACGAATGACACCGCTCTGCACGAGTTGCTCAGCTTCTTTCAATAATGCCTGCTTATATATGAAATAACGATTAATCATGCCGTATTTTGGATATTCACGATAACCGATACAATTACGGACGTTGAGAATCATTCGCTTCGTTTCTTCTACTTTTTGTTTACCATCCGGCAAATGTTGTAATCGATCTACTAACTCTTCTTCTTTTTTCAAAGCTTCTTGCAGTCCTTCTTCAAACTTCCGCTTACTCGCGCCAACTTCAAAATCTCTTATATTATTTAAAATCATCGGGATAATAGTAGTTGGCTTTTCACTCCAGCGCGTTTTCGTAATGTCAATTTCTCCGCTGCATCTCATTCCGTATTTATCTAGAAAAGCAGAGATGGCATTTCGAGCTTTTTCTCCGCCTTCAAACTGAACTAATTCATCTAAAAAGCTATCATCTTCTACATGTTGTAAATACGCAATAACTTCTGGATACGGCCGAATCACATCAGCAACATCCATTAATGCTAAACCCATTTCAGACGTAATATTATTTTGTACAGACTGAGAAAGCGTATCTGCTGCATTCTTTTCGCCTAGCCATTGCTCCATCTTTTCATTGATCCATGTTGAAGCATTCATACCAGCCATAATGACAGCTATACTTTGCGGATTAAATAATACTTTCTTTAATTGCTGGATGTCTTCCAAAATGAAATCAAGTACATCCTTCCCTGATTTCATTTGCATGTTTCGTATTAACTTTTCGATTGATGCTTCACTATTCTTTATTAAATTCGCAACGATTGCTGGATCATTTTCGATTTCTGGTTGCGAATTTGCAGGTGGCACACTTTTGCCAGCACTCTTCCCTTTTTCATCCTCTGGTAACAATGTAATAAAGTCATCTCGCTCAACTACAGTCGTTAATGCATCTTGTATGAGCGGATCAGATTTCCCTAAAGTGTTTATTAAGAAATCTCTGCTAGCAGGTGAAGCTAATCTTTGTGTAGCATCCACAAACAGCCTTCCCCCCGCTTTACGCATAGGAGCATTAGTCGTTAACAGGAAAAAAGATAACCCAAGCGGTTTCATCGCATCGGTCATCATTTGTTGATGGCCAACTGATATATACACATGATTTCCCCCATCATTTTCTTCAGGAATTGGATATAAAGTCGTAATGGGGCGACTTTGGACAATATAAAATGTATTATGGGCTAAACACCATTCAATATCTTGCGGACAACCAAAACAAGCTTCAATCTGTCTTCCGATACTTGCTAGTTGTAAAATTTGTTGTTCAGACAATGTTTGAAGTTTTTGTTGAGCCGGATCAATCTGTTTCGTCTCTGTTCCGCCCTCTTTTAAAGCATAAATAGCTATTTTTTTAGTCGCTATCATCGTTTCGGTAATTTCGCCTTCTTTTACTTTATAATTATCGGCAGAGACCAATCCGGATACTAATGCCTCACCAAGTCCAAAACTGGCATCGATTGATAACACCTTTCGGTTAGAAGTAATCGGATCAGCCGTAAATAAAATGCCCGAAGCCTCAGGAAAAACCATTTTTTGAACGACAACACATATAGAAACTTGATTATGTTCAAAACCATTTTGCATGCGGTACGTAACTGCTCGCTCTGTAAATAAAGATGCCCAGCACTTTCTTACATGCTGTAAAATCGCTTCTTCTCCGATAATATTTAAATACGTATCTTGTTGACCAGCAAACGAAGCATACGGTAAATCTTCAGCCGTAGCACTAGAGCGCACGGCATACGCATGTTCATTTCCAAAACGTGAGAGATAATGAGTTACCCCTTCCACTACATCAGAAGGGATTTCTACCGCCATAATAACTTCTCTAATCTTCTTACTCGTTTCACCAATTTGAGCTCGCTCTTCCATTTTTAACTTTGTTAGCTGCTGCAACAAAGTTTGAAGCTCTTCATTTTGCTCGATAGCCTTTTCATATCCTATCGTTGTAACACAAAAACCTTCAGGTACTTGTATCCCTTGAATGTTTGTTAACTCCCCTAAATTCAAACCTTTTCCACCGACGAGCGAAAGCTGCGTTTTTTCTATTTCCTGAAAATCGAGAACGAAAGAACTCATGTAACATCTCTCCTTACTATGCATGTGTTCTTGATTGTAGCAGGAGTAAATACGAATAAACAGTCTATTTCGAACTTGATTTACATGATATAATTAAGTTAGGAAGAGATTAAAAAATGCCCCAGTTGCTTCATTCTGCAACTGGGGCTTCTTATTTTCGCTCAATTTTAAATTATAATTTGCTCACAACTCACTTCAATGTATTTCTGTTTATCCCTTTTATTATAGAAACGTCATTCATTATCACATACAATTCTTACCTCAACAAATGGTAAATAACCCGAAATATGCTTTATTTTATCCTCCTGTGAGCCTTTTCACAGGAGTTTTTATACATACATATATTATTTATAATGAATCAGTTCTCCTATTTTTCAAAAGCATGTTCTGTGTCATAATAACGCTTTTTAGAATTTATATACACCTTCTAATTTTTCTAAAAAAGGATGATTGTATTGGAAATGAAAAAGCTTCAAGGAATGTATGATGATGTTATTAGTTTAGGGGAAAATTGTTATACTGCTATTCATCTAAAAAAATATAGATTGCGGAAATATTCAGGTCCTCTAGATTGGTTTGAATCACCGGATCTTTCTTCTATCAATGAATTATTGAAAAATAACTTTATAGACTTTATGGATTTAAAAAACATGCACGCAATGCCGGATCAAAATGTTGTGTTTAATGATGGTGTGATACAACCTGTTTTTTCTCATATTATAAAAGACACAAAATATAACGTAACATCTTATCATGATTTCCCTGTTATTCCAAATGAAGATTGGTTCACCACATACCATGATTTTAAACAAAAATTAGATCGAAGAATTGATAACCTTTACAAAATAATTCATAATTCACAGTCCATTTTATTTGTTAGATGGGGCGGAAACTTGATTGAAGCGCTAGAATTACAAACAGTTTTATCAAATATTGTTAAAAATAATTTTAAGATCCTTTTACTCTATCCAACAGGACTTGAAAATGAAATAAACGAATTAGAATGGGGGCTTGATCATGTTCTTCCCATTCAAGTTTCAAGTAATTATCTAAATAAAAGAACTTGGTATATCCTCTTAAAAGATATACACCTAAACTCAAAATAATAAGTAGCTAAATACTATGCAGCTTAAATAATGCTCAGTGGGGCTATCGCTTTTCACACGCTTAAGGAAAAAATTCATTTCGGTACATTCGTTAAAAATAAGATTATTAACCTTTCTCTAAGAACATACAAATGCATAACATTCCATATTTCCCCACCAAAACGATTGGTAGATGAACAAATCGTTCTAGGCAATAAGCTTAAAGATGAGCCTGTTGTCTAGAGACATACTTTAATCAACCTCTATTACATCAACAAACTTTAATATCCTTTGATTATGAAAAGCATCCGTACAAGTAATCGTCTTATTTAATGGATTTATATCAGCTACTGTTATGTAATTTTTATATAGATAGCCATTTTTATAATATGTAAGTAAAACCTCTTCTTCACCTAAATATGAAATTAACAGCTTATTTTCAATCCTTTCTTTTGCATCTTGCGTTAAGATTGGACTCGGGATTTTTGTTTGCTCTTGTATCATTTCTTTAATACAGACGAACTGCTCTGGCATACTAGCAAACGGTTGCCACTTGACCATTCCTCTTCTTTTTGGCATATTAGCATTCTTCACGATTTGTGCCCTCCTAATAATGTGTTTCTATATCTTGTTGTTGCGACGCTTGTGTAGGAAATTCCACGTAGAATACTGTTCTTACCAAATCGTGTTCGAATTTCGTCCATAACCCTCGTTAATCTCATTTCTTTTTCTCTTTGAATAATGTTATCGAAAAGCGAAATTTGCTCTTCTCCTTCATGTATTAAATTTGTTAAGGAAAGACTGATCGATCGAATCGGCTCTCCTGTATGCTTCTCGTGTAAAAAATAGCTACAAACGTTGTAAATGTCCATCGTTAAATTCGTTGCTCTATTTAACGTATGTGCTTTTTTTATTCTTCCTCCGTATTCCTTTCCAACTGAAAAATGAATCGTTTGTGCATATTTCTTTTCTCTTCTCAATCTGTAACAAACTTCTTCTACATGCTCTAGTAAAATAACGATGAACTCTTCTATTGAATAATCACGAAATAATATTTGGCTTTTCGCTATAGATGTTGTCGCTGGAACATATTTCTCTGCTATTCTGCTGAAATCAATCCCGTTACTATGCAAGTGTAATTCTTCTCCTATTACACCAAATGATTGTTTTAAATACTTCAACGGGTATTGTGCTAAATCCCCAATCGTATGTATACCTTTTCGATTTAATTTCATTTCCGTTTTATACGATATACCCCAAAATTTACTGAGTGGTCTAATACTCCATAACTTCTCGGGTATATCGTCATACGTCCACTGCGCTATTCCATCGTTATTCTTTTTCGCTTCCACATCCATCGCTACTTTACTCAATAATAAATTTGGTCCAATACCAATCGTACTTTCAATCCGTGTACGTTCATATATTTCTCGCTTGAATTTTAATGCAAACTCGCTCGGATTACTCGCAAACAAATGAATACTTGCGGTCATATCCATAAAAAACTCATCAATACTATATTGATGGAAGTCTTCCGGTGCAACATACTGTAAAGCTAAACCTGTTATGTAAGTTGAACACTTCATATACGTATGCATAATTGGATTCACAATAATAATATCTGGCCGCTTCGGTATTTCGTACAACCGTGCCATCTTCTTTATTCCTAACGCTTTTAATGGCGGTGTTGCTGCTAATATGATCGACCCACTACGATTTACATCTCCTACGACAGCCAATTTTGTATATCGTGGATCGAGTCCTTTTTTAATACATGACACGCTTGCATAAAAGCTACGAAGATCTACACATAAAATAATCCGATTCGGTAAAAGAGAATAATCATACAAGGTTATCACCCCCAAAGAAACGTTTGTTCTTATTGTATACGAACTAACGTTCTTTTTAAAGGTATTTTCATGAAAATTTTGGTTAAAATAACCGTTATTAAAACCTTATTAAGAAAAACTTAAAGAATTTCCCTCTATATTCATAAGAACTGTTTTCTATACTTAAAATGTAAATAGATACAAGAAGAAACAACTAGATTCTTCGTGAATAGGTGCAGTATTTTAGAACCCGTTTTTTTAGTATTCAAACTAAATCCTGTATTTAAATAGATATTTTCATAGTAGCAATATACTTATATAAGAAAGACTTATTTCGAAAAAGAGTACTAATTAGCAGTGCTTGTTTATAGAAAATAAATTATTATTGGTTATTTTCTCAACGTTGTTTTTCTAGTTTTATCATTCAAATTTAGACACATATTTATCTAGCCTACATAAACTAAAAGCGTATAATTGCATACTTTATAAATTTATTAACTCGGATACATGAATCATCTTCAATGAAATTCTGAATATCCAAGTAATATCGCGTGTATTTCTTTGAAAATAAACATCGGATACATTAAAATCACAGCCTGTTTTTTGAATGTTGAAGGAAGATTGTTTATCCCGCATTAACGGGCAGTAAAACCCCCACCTCAAAATTTAGCGGAAGCAAAGAAGTTAGGTGGGGGATCAACTGCCCGTAAAAGCCCGATTGGTTCAACTAATAATCAGTGGGGGATGAACAAAACCCCCACTGATTAAAGTTTCACTTTATCTGTATCTCCTCAATCGAATCTCTAATTACATAATTTTGTACAAGAAAGGAATTGAATTTATGCAAAATTTTAATTTCCTTTGTGAACAATTTGCTACAATACTTAAAGGGAAAGGTAAAAGAACTCAAGGTGGTTGTTCGATGTCTTTTCACCGCGATTTTAGGGTGCTTGTTCAAGGAAAACCGAGTACTTCTGTAGTGCCTGTCGGAGTAAGTTTTGAATCGTTAGATCCAAATGGTAATGCATTAAATTTAGGCGAAATCGCTATTCTACAAGAAGAAATTCCTGCATTTATGAAATCCATTGTACAACAAGGAATTATTGTAAGTGCTTTACATAATCACTGGCTGTACATGGATCCCTTAATTATGTATATTCATATCCAATCGGTAGAGCCTCCATTACATTTTGCACAAAAGTTAGCCCATTCTTTTTTGACCTTAAGTAGCTATCCTATTGCGAATAATGAGGCGCAATGATTGGTGTTTTGGATATATTTACACATTACATTTGCCATATGTGGGAACATAATAAAATTATTTCACTTTGTGTCCGAAAAAAACTCCATGTACGTTCAAGATATCAGCTTTTGTTTACTTCATTGTTTTCTGCACTCTGCATCTAGACGGTATACCCATTGGCCACAGTAAGACTTTATTTCAAACCCACAAAAAATAGATTACCCCCACACGAAAAAGTATAGTGCGCAGGTAATCTATTTGTTTTTGAGATTAATAAAAAACTAATTTATTTTTTGAATTCTTCCATCAATAACAGACTGAATTGGTTCTTTTGATTTTTTTATATAATCTACTAATGCTTCAAAATCAGTTGGTCCTGTTTCAGCATCTTTACCGTTTTTAAAGGATACAAATCCATCTCCACCTGAAGCTAGAAATGCGTTCGCAACTACGCTGTAAGTTTGAGAAGGAATAATTTCTTCTCCATCTGTTAAGCGAATACTTGTTACTTTTTCTCCATTAGGCTTGTTCGCATCCCAAGTGTATTGGATCCCTGAAATTTGAAGCATTCTTGTTATGTCTTTTTGCCATTGTTGATTTAAAATATCACGAATGTCTTGGCCTGTTAAATTTACTTTTATTAATTGATTTCCGAATGGTTGAATACCATATATCTCTCCCCATGTAATATCACCAGCATCTAAGTCATTACGAATACCACCAGGATTCATAAGTGCAATTTGAGATTGCATTGTTGCGCGCTGAGCATCAGCAACTAAATTTCCAAGAGTAGATTCACCAGCCGTATTTAGTTTGCGATCTAGCGGAGCAATAGACTTACCTACAACTTCATTAACAAGAGGTGCGATTTTTGCTTGATATTTCTCCATCTTCTTCTTTATTTTTTTATCAGGCTCCATGCCTTCATGGTAAGTTGTAACAATTTCTGCTTTTTTCTCAACAATATCTTGTGTCTTACGATCAATCTTTACATCAACATCAGCAAAAGCCATACCATAAGAATTTGCTTGTACGACAAGTTTATTATTAACAGTTCCATTTACATAAGTGTGGCTATGCCCACCAAAAATAACATCAACTTCTGGATCAGTCTCATTTGCTAATCGGACGATATCACCATTTGTTACACCGTTCCCATCTGTTGTACCCCCGTTATGCGCAAGAACAACGATAGATTTAACGCCTAGTTTTTTTAATTGCTTTACGGATTTGTTAATAGCTTCAACTTCATCTGTAATTTCTACATTCTTTAGCATAGTAGGCATAACAAGGTTAGGAACATCCGTTGTTACGACTCCGATAAATCCAACAGGAACTCCTTGTACCTTTTTTATCGTGAATGGTGGTAAAAATAAACGACCGGTGGATTTATTATAGAAATTTGCGGCAACATATGGGAATTTTGCTCCTTTAAAATTCCCTGTTTTCTCATGGTATCCACCATAAATAAGGCGGTTCATTTCCGCAACACCTTCATCAAATTCATGATTTCCTATAGTCCCAACATCGAATTTCAAATCATTTAGAAATTCAATCGTAGGTTCGTCTTGTAATAATGCTGAAACAGGAGTACTTGCTCCAACAACATCGCCAGCATGTACCTTTAATGTATTTGGATTTTGTTTTTCACGATCACGTAAATAAGCCCCTAAGTACTCAATTCCTCCTGCATCTTTATTGTTAATTTTTTTTACAGTGTCTAGTTGGCCATGAAAATCGTTAATACCGAGCATTTGTACATCTATGTAGCGGTTTGGTTCTGTACTTGCTTGGATTGAAGGCGCAGCAAATAGACTAGTAAAAGTAACTGTACTTAATGCTAAAGCAACTGGAATGATTTTTTTCAACATAAAATTTCTCTCCCCTAATTAAAATCTGACATAATACAATGTTATTTTAATATATTAAGAGAATTATTTCTATAAAAATTCGACTAATTATAAAAATTAATAATGTTTTATTTTTTTCTGACAAAAAATCTTTGTTTTGAGGGTAATTCAAATTATTTTCTTTATATTAATATAATAATAAACAAATACATCTAAGAGACCTAAAAAATCTAAACCTTACATTTTAGCTATTAAGAAGAATATTCAATTCGAAACTAATGGAGATTTATCAACCTAACATCTCAATATCACTATTTAAAAAGATGCTCCTGGATTTATCCAAGAGCATCTTTTATAAAGCTTTATTTTAACTTGTTTATACTGATCAATTAACAATTATATAGTTGTAATCAGTCCTTTAAAAATGATAGGAGCGCTTCATTAAATTCTTTGGCATGCGTTGCATTTAGTCCATGTGGACCACCTTTTATTAACGTTACTTTAGAATTAGGAATTGCTTCGTGTGTTAATTTCCCACTATATTCAAATGGTACAGTTGCATCTGAATCACCATGAATAACAAGGGTAGGTATATTAATCTTGGCTAAATCGCCTCTGAAGTCTGTTTTGCTGAAAGCAGCGATACAATCTAGCGTTCCTTTAGGTGATGCACCCGCAGCTATATCCCTATTGTAAAGTCGAAATGGTTCACTAACTAAGTCAGTTCGATCTCCAGCAGCAAAAAATCCTTTCGTAAACTCATCAAGGAATGCTAGGCGATCATTTTTTACTCCATTTTCAAATCCTTGAATTGCTACATTATCTAATACACCCTCAGGATGATCTGCTGACTTATAAAGGAATGGTGGTACAGCTCCTGCAAATACAGCCTTCTCTATTCTATTGGTTCCATATTTCCCAATATACCGGGCTACCTCGCCTCCACCCATAGAAAAACCAACGAGTGTGACATTTTGAAGCTCTAACTGTTCTAATAGTTGGTGTAAATCAGAAGTAAAGGTATCATATTCATACCCTTCCCACGGCTGAGATGATTTTCCAAAACCTCGACGATCATATGTTATAACTCTGTATCCAGCCTCAACAAGAGCGGGAACTTGGTATTCCCAAGATCGACCGCTTAACGGCCAACCATGAATGAGTACAATCGGTTTCCCTATACCATGATCCTCATAATATATCTCAATTGGTGCTTGATTTTCGGTTCCTACAGTAATTTTTGCCATTCTCCTACCTCCTTTAATATGTATCCTTTTCTTTAATACTCCCGATGAATCTCATAACCTATTTATGCCCATTTATATTGTGAACTCTGTGCATGAAACTCTATTGTTCCAATGGTTTCATTTTCTGTTTATGGAACCATTCCCCATCTCCTACCTTTTTCATCATGAAGTATTCGCTGAAAATTCCTCCAATTCAATTCTAATAACAAAAATAGGTGACTATCAATATCGTTCTATCTATAGAATGTATAGGTAAAATCAATCCATTTTATAGTGAAAACAACTATAGTTACGACCTATACAAATTATAGATAATTTAGAATTGATTAACCAATTGGTTTTCAAATACTATAAATTTGTATAGCGCTTCATGTTCCGCGAATGCTGCTATATCTCATATGAACGGTCAGTTTAGTTACAAACTAATCGTAACAAACGAAGAAATTTAGGATGATATTCTACTGTTTAAAATTTCTTCGATTACTTAATTTTTAGGAGGAATACATAATGACTGATCTCTATTCTCGTATTAACAAAGATGATGCTGTCGTTCTTTTAGTAGACCATCAAACTGGTCTTATGTCCGGACTAGTACGTGACTATGGTGTTGATGAATTCAAAAACAATGTTTTAGCTCTTGCCCACACTGCTAAGTTTTTTGATTTACCAGTTATTTTAACAACTAGCTTTGAAAACGGACCTAATGGACCTTTAATGCAAGAATTGGTTGATCTCTTTCCTCACGCACAAAAAATAGCTCGACCTGGACAAATTAACGCATGGGATAATGATGATTTTGTAAAAGCAATCGAAGAAACTGGAAAAAAACAACTTATCATCGCGGGCGTAGTTACGGACGTTTGTGTTGCTTTCCCGGCACTTTCTGCTATAAAAGCTGGATATGAAGTATTTGCTGTTACTGATGCTTCAGGAACTTTCAGCAAACAAGTTGCAGATGCTGCCAATACGCGTATGGCACATAATGGCGTACAACTTATGAATTGGTTTAGCATAGCTTGCGAATTACAACGCGATTGGCGCAACGATGTCGAAGGTTTTGGCAATTTACTTGCTAGTAATCTTCCAGGTTATCAAAATATAATTGGAAGCTATTTAGGAGCTCAGCGCGATCTTAGTAAACAAAATGCATAAATGTATTCCAAAGAAATAGCTTTAAATTACTTTTTTAAAGTAGATAGTATAGATTTAGTGCTGATTAAATCAGCACTAAATTTTAAATTAAAAAATATAGCAAAGCTTTTATTTTTATGATTACAGCTTAAATTAAATTTTTGAAAATAATAAAAAAAGGAGCGTTTTATTATGAGTAATTTAGAATTATTAAATCCGGAGAACAGTGCCTTAATTTTGATTGATTTTCAACCTCAAATGACTTTTGGAGTTGCAAGTATTGATAGACAAACATTGATTAATAACGTTATGTTGCTTGCTAAATCTGCAAAAACTTTTAACGTACCTACTATTCTTACTACAGTTGAGACACGCAGCTTTTCTGGTTATTTTTGGCCACAAATTCTTGACATATTCCCAAACCATGAAATTATAGAACGCAGTTCAATGAACTCTTGGGAAGATCCAAAATTTGTTGAAGCAGTTAAAGCAACAGGTAGAAAGAAATTAATATTTGCAGCACTTTGGACTGAAGTTTGCCTTGCATTCCCTGTGCTTGAAGCAATTAAAGCTGGCTATGAGGTGTATGCAGTTGATGATGCTTCAGGTGGTACTAGTTTGACAGCACATAACGCTGCTATGCGTCGTGTAGAACAAGCTGGTGCAATTCCAGTGACAGCAATTCAAGTTTTACTTGAATACCAACGTGACTGGGCACACAAAGACACTTATGATGCTGTAATGGAGATTGTAAAGGAACACACTGGTGCTTATGGTCAAGGTGTAGAATACGCATATACTATGGTGCATGGCGCGCTTCCAAGCAGGAAAATATGAAACACGAAGGAGTAGCTGTCGAAGAGACTCATACAAGGAACACGATGGATGCTGCCGATCCAGTAACAACGATTGTTACATGGAAAATTCAACAAGGTAAAGAAAAACAGTTTGAAACATGGAGACATGAAATCGAAGCTGCCGCTACTAAATTCCCAGGGCATTTAGGTGTAAATCTAATAGTCCCAAATAACGAATCCAGAGAGTATACTGTTATTTTTCGCTTTGATACGTATGAGCATCTACGTGCTTGGCAAGAATCAGATGTTCGCCGAGATTTGTTAAAAAAGGCAGAACAATTTAAAGTTACTAATCCAAGTTACAAAACTGAAAGTAGTTTGGCTTATTGGTTTGTTACTCCGAAAACGCCAATTCCACCGCCAAAATGGAAAATGTCTATCGTTACCCTTCTGGGTGTATGGCCTCTTAGCATGTTAGTTCCTAAATTGATAGGACCTATCATAAAACATATGAATCCTATTATGTCCGCTTTTTTTGTTTCTGTATGTATAGTGTCCTTGCTATCATGGCTAGTTATGCCGATTTTCGGTAAATTATTTCATCCATGGTTACAAAATAATAGGAAGTAGACGAGGTGTGAATATGAATTTGCCGGATATGATCTTATATAACGGAAAAATTACTACCCTTGATCCCTCTCAACCTGAGGTATCTGCTATCGCCATAACTGATGGGTTAATAACTGCAGTAGGTGGAGATGAGCTTCTTAATAGTGCCACAGAAAAAACAAAAAAAATAGACCTTAAAAGAAAGAGAGCTATTCCAGGTCTGAATGACTCTCATATACACGTTATTCGTGGCGGTCTTCATTATAATATGGAATTACGATGGGAAGGCGTGCCTTCACTTGCCATAGCTCTCGAAATGCTCAAAGAACAGGCAAGGCGTACACCTGCTCCTCAGTGGGTAAGAGTAGTTGGAGGTTGGTCTGAATTTCAATTTAAAGAGAGACGGTTGCCGACTTTGGAAGAGATTAATGCTGTTTCTGAAGACACACCTGTCTTTGTGCTACATCTTTACGATAGAGCACTTGTAAATCGTGCTGGGCTGCGTGCACTGGGATACACAAAAGATACCCCAGACCCTCCAGGCTGCTTAATTGAGCGAGATAAACGAGGTAATCCAACAGGCCTTTTAATTGCGAATCCTAACGCTTCTATTCTTTATTCAAGTTTGGGTAAAGCACCAATACTTAATTTTGACGACCAGATTAATTCAACTCGCCATTTTATGCGCGAATTAAATAGATTAGGTATTACAAGTGCTATTGACGCAGGTGGCGGATTCCAAAATTACCCTGATGACTACAAAGTTGTTGAGCATTTAGCCGAGAAGGAACAATTAACTTTGCGTATTGCTTATAATCTATTTACACAAAATCCTAATCATGAATATGAAGACTTTGCTTCATGGGCCAAAATTGTTTCTCCAGGTCAAGGAACTGATAAGTATAAAATGAATGGTGCCGGAGAAATGTTAGTGTTCTCGGCAGCCGATTTCGAAAAATTTCAAATGCCACGGCCTGAACTAGCTACGATGATGGAAGCTGACTTAAAGAGAGTAATTTCTCTATTGGTGGAAAACCGTTGGCCATTCCGTTTACATGCAACTTATGACGAGTCAATCACACGATTCTTAAATGTATTTGAGGAAGTCAACAAAGAAATTCCTTTTAATGGTCTACGATGGTGGTTTGACCATGCAGAAACAATCTCAGACCGTAGTATGGAACGTGTTAAGGCTTTAAATGGCGGTATTGCCATCCAAGACCGCATGGCTTTTCAAGGTGAATACTTTGTTGATTTATACGGAAAGGAAGCTGCAAAGCATACTCCGCCAATTTATCGTATGTTAGACCTAGGTATACCTGTTGGCGCTGGTAGTGATGCAACTAGGGTTTCCAGCTATAACCCTTGGGTCGCTCTTTACTGGATGGTTGCCGGAAAAACCATTGGTGGACTTTCGATATACGATGAAAAAAATAAACTTGATAGAAAAGTAGCCCTGGAATTATATTCAAAAGGAAGTGCGTGGTTCTCTGGTGATGAAGGTAAAAAAGGAACCCTTGCAGTAGGTCAGTTTGCTGATCTTGCTGTATTGTCTGCTGACTACTTTACTGTACCAGAAGAAGAAATCAAGAACCTTGAATCATTACTCACCATTATGGGTGGGCAGGTTGTTTATGGAAATGATGAATTTAAAAATTTATCACCTGAATTGCCGCCAGCATCACCTGATTGGTCACCGACAGGAGTTTATGGTTATGGGGGTGCTAACCTAGCCCACACTATACTTTCTCATGACAGCCATGATCACAAGTTACATAGTTGCAGTAACCCTCTCCATCAACACACTCATACCGTAATAGGAAAAGATGGAACTAAATGGGGTATTGGTTGTACTTGCTTTGCTTTCTAAGTCAAAACCACCGGTATAATGCCGGTGGTTTTCTTTGTGCAATAAGGATACTTAGAAAGAAATAGCAGTATATCCCTAATGGAATCTATTACTATGCGATAAGACCGAAGAGTTAATTGATTAACTTGACTTGTTTTTCACAGCCTTCTCTCCTTGCAAAGTCTGCCCTTTTTCCCTTAAGTAAAAGTCAATGGTATTCCGGTTTGAAGTGACTATACCCCACATATAAAGTGAAACTTTAATCAGTGGGGGTTTTCTTCATCCCCCACTGATTATTAGTTGAACCAATCGGACTTTTATGGGCAGTTGATCCCCCACCTAAATTCTTTGCTTTCGCTGAATTTTGAGGTAGGAGTCTTACTGCCCATTAAAGTGGGATAAATCTACTTGCCCTTTGACTGTAATTTAGGTCTTATCCCAAGAGTTATGTATCATTTTTAATTCTCACACTATAATCATTATTATTTCTATTATACTAATACCTTTTCAGGATTATGTAACTTCTGCATAAAGATCCGTGCTGCAAAACTTAAAAATTTATCATCAAAATGAATCAGATTAATATCTTGACTTGGTGTTGGATCAATAATACGAACTATGCTCAAAGTATCATTATTAACAAAGTCAACTAGTGAAAGAGGTATTATAGCAACACCGTGTCCATTGTGTACAAGGCTCAATAAAGAAATAGAAGATTTTGTTTCTATATTTGCTTCAGATAAAGATAACCCTAAACTCTCACAATATATTTTAATAGATTCACGACAACTACATGAAACCATTATTCTACTCAGCCCTACTAATTCTCGAAAAGAAACCGATGATGTTTCATTCAAAGGATGATTTTTTGGAATGACAAGGACGAGCTCTTCGCTATACAAAAGGGTGCTTGTTAATGTGTCTGGAATTTGAGCACTACGCGTGATCCCTATATCAATATTTTTATCAACGATTTGATTTACAGCAACTTCGGATTCTATAATTTTTACTACGATGTTGGGATAATGTTGTTGAAACTTCATAATATAAGGTGTTAAATAGGTGAGATCCTCTAATAAACCTCCTATAGTAATTACACCTCTTTTTACACCCTTTAATTCAAAAATTTCATTATAAACGTCATCAAATTGTTGCATGATAAATTTTCCTTTATCAAATAGCAGCTTACCCGCTTCTGTCATTTTGATACCTCTTCCAACTCGATGAAACAAAAGTGTATCAAGTTCACCTTCTAACACACGGATTTGTTGACTTAAAGTCGGCTGTGAAATACCTAGAACTTCCGCAGCTTTAGTAAAACTATTATTATTACAAACTTGAATAAAATACTCTAAATGACGTAATTCCATTCTTGATACCCACTCTCCGCTTTATGAAAGATTTATAATGAAAAGGACAATATGTATACGTTAATATAACAATCTCATTTCTCGCTATACCACTTGAAATTATATGATTTATTAATTTTGTATTACAATACATTTACTACCACTTATTAATTTTTCCTCCTATTTATTTAATTTATATTTAATTAGGATATTACTAAACAGAAATAACCTCTAAAAACTTACAATTTCTGTGTGTAACATCCTAACTTTTTCAACTGTTTAATTATCATTTTTTCTCCCTATAGTCCAAACTATCAAATATTTGCTGAATCCCCTCTTTATGCTGAGGAAAAATAGTATCCATCAATTCAATACCTTCTGAAATATTTGACGCATACGTAATACTACTTCTCTCTAAGTTTTTGTATAGGCTGATCACTTTTACTACATAGTATAGCTCAAGCACTGCAAATTCAGTTGGATTAAGTCCATAAATTTTTGTAACCTTTTCAATACATTTAATGATTGACTGTACTGCCCTTGATAATATAACGAGTAACTTTAAAGATAAGCTTTCATCTTTAATCATGCTCACAATTCCCAATCCTTTACAAGTTATCTCGAATTCGAGATTCATTATATTATCGTCGTAATATTATGTCAATAATCCGTTTTAGCGTTATCAAGCCACTTATAATTTATTTCTCAACATAAGACATATGGAATTAAAAGAAAACAATTGTTACTATATAAGTATCTCAATTACGTTATTTCTTTTAAAGAGAGCTTGTCTTCTAACGCAAGTTCTCTTTTGTCATATTCTAAATTGAATCGGGACAAATTGCAGATGATGCGTCTGCCTATGTATATGATATAGTTTAAAAAAAGATTAGAGCCCTCCTACAAAAAGAAGAGCTCTAATCTTTCATAAATATTACTAACCATATTTATGTTAATATCTATCATATATTTTTAAAATAAGATTAATTAGATTTAAAAAAAGATTTCTTTTTCTTTACTCGTAATAAATCACCTGTCCATCCCTTTAATCGCATATACAAATACATACTCCCTGTTGTGAAAATAATAAATAAGAGAGCGATTAAATAGCTATATTTCCATTCTAGTTCAGGCATATATTTAAAATTCATCCCCCACAATGCTCCTAAGGCTGTCAAAGGCGTACTCACAGCAGTTAATACAGTAAGAGCTTTCATAATTTCATTCCCACGATGAGAAGAAACAACTTCTTGTAAATGAATCATCGTGTCTAATTCTTCTTGGTACTCTTTAACGAGTTGTAATCCACGCTCTAATTTTACGTGTGTTTGTTTATAACAAAGGGTGTTTGTTAGGTTTTCTAACCAAGCTTCTTTCAGGCCTTGTAACACTTCTTGTATTAAGCGAAACACATGTGTGTTCATAAATAATTCATGACGAATATGATAAATTTTTTCTAAAACTGCTATGTTATTATGATGATAAAAATCCCATAATACATTTCTGAAATTGTTTTCAAAATAGTCAACCTTTCGTAAATAGTGAGATATAAATATGGATAAGATAGCACATAATCCTTCAGCGGAACTATTACAATTTTTTATACCCATAGGGAAATTATGTATTAATTTTTGAAAATCCTCTTCCTCTTTTTCCTGGACTGTTATCAGTATTCCATGAGCTACGAAATAATGAAGAAATTTTTGAATTTTGGCGTCCTTTTTATCTTGATCATATAAAAAAGAACCATATACACAAGTTTGACTTGGTGATGATGTATAAACATATAATCCATTTTCACAAGGAGAACTAATTTTCTTTACAAATTGAGAGAAATAGGATGTTACATCACGAGGGATTATAGAAGAAAGTTTTTCAAGCTCACTAGTTTTCACATGATACCAATTCCATTTCGGCATTTTTATGCATTCCATATTATTCTTCCTTTCTGAATAGTTTTATGTTTGATCGAATAATATCCATAATATGAAATTTGTATGTAGGTATTCATGTCTTGGAGGAAAAAATTTTAGATCATCTAAATTACAAGCTAAATGGCATAGGAGGTCTTATTCTATTACAAGGAAGACCCCCTATATATTAGCTATTTTTATTCTCAATTTTAAACATTTCCTCTATACAAGCACTTTTTATCTTTTCTTATTTATATGTGGAAAAGAACCACATACTTTGGCACGTCTATTCAACGAACTCCATTTTGGTCGTTATTATAATTTGGATTCGTATGCAGATTGATTGGTGATGTCGTCAAATACTTGACTTCCAATCATATAGTATCCATGAAGTGCAGCCTCTTTCGAAGCGTCTACCATACGGAAAGAAGAAATTTCACCTTGCATTTTTTCAATTCGTTTTTTGTGGATATCTACTATTCCTCCTGTCCAAATAATAGTGTCATACTGGTCTAACTTAAATTGTTCTTGTAATACACGCATAACGTCTTGGAAGTGTGTATCCAACTCTTTTTGAATCAAAGTATTAACCTGACTTGTCTGATGATTTTCTTCTCGACCTCCATATCCTTTTTCTAATACTTTTGGCATGTCGTTAATATGCAAGTTATCACTTTTCCCCCCATGATTCTGCAGGATATTCTTAATATTTTTCAAAGGCTTGCTACATCCTAGTTCCGTCTCATAATGATTTAAAATGACATTCTGTTTCATATCTGTCATTTCTAATGTACGAAATCCACCATCAATAATTAAGATACGATCTTGTTCCTGAATGATTCCCTCTTTTAAGAAATAGGCATGTAAAGCGACCGGTTGCTGAAGAATCAAAACATTTTCCACCGTAATATTAATAAATTTCCCATCAATTTGTACGGAAGTTTCTTTTTTTAGTGCACGTTGTAATTGCTCATGCTGACTACCAAAACAAGTAACGGGAAGCCCGGTAACAACTAAAGGTAACACGACATTTTCTTTATAATCCTTTGCAATGCAACCAAATATTTGTTGTTTAAACTGTTCGCTTTCATAATAATTTTCTATTTCTTCGTCAAATGGAGGAAGAAATGAAGCGTCAGATTGATGTGCTTCATTTCCCATGTAGTATGCAAAGTCTAAGTCTATAAAACTTACCTTTGTTAAATCTTCACTTTCAGCATGATTAGGTACAGGGGCTAGTGTGGAAGCTTCACTCTTAATCGTCACCTCAGAATCTACATCCTGTCGATATGCCCGCTTAGTAAAACCCATTCCTACATCAATTGCATACAGAGATTTCATACTTTTTTCCTCACTTTCTCTTTTTAGAATTAAATCTAAGCACTCTCTTCTTTCCCTTCTTTCATATATTTCTTTTCATCTTTTTTCTTTTTGCTATTTTCGTTTTCTGTTAAGTCTTTAATGGTAGAAATGACAACTGGTGTGGCTGTAAGCAGTTGCGGTAATGTTTGTTTTGCAACATTAGCTGCAGTTACAGAGAATTGTTTACTTGTCTCGGTTACCTTCTCTAATGTTTCCTTTATGTTTCCTTCTTGTAGTTTGTCTTTTACGCTTTTTCCTGTTGTTTGTATAGCTTTCCGATTTTCTTTTTTTAACAGGGAGACCATGACTCCGGTCGTAATCCCAATCACAGCATATTTAAATATTGTATGTTTCATTTTTCTCACCCTTCTCTACTTTTATTTTCTTCCATACTACAACCTAAAATAATTAACTTATCTATTTATCCGATGTTGCAATCTATTAGAGAGAATGATAGTTTTGTGGCTGCCTATCACTCGCCGTTGGTATTTCAGCTGTTACTAGAAGTAAAATTCTCCCTTGATCTAGTTTTTCTTCATATAAATTAGCTTCCTCCTTCGACAACCCCATTTCCTCCATTTGATTTCGGAGCTCGTCCCCTTTTTTGGAGAAAAAGTTGATAATACTTGTACCCAATCCTTGTTCTTTTACTCCAATCGTATTTATGTTTGTATCATCCGCAATCTTTTTTGTTAAATGTTTTTCATGTGTTAAGACGTAAATGTCATCTTGGCGAATCCCTTGCAATTCTAGCTCTTTTACTTTCATAACTACTTCCTGTTCATTTTCATATTCATGAACCACCGGTTTTCTTTCATTCTTATGCATTGTATTTTTCCTCCTTTAGATTTTTTATTTTCTTATTTAGTTGTTATGTAATATGTAATACACCTATTTTAAAGATGTTAAACCTAAATTTTCAAAAAACTTTATACAATAGATTATTCATGTTTTTAAATATTAAAGCGGTTTCTTTTGTTCTATTAACATTTCTGCTGCTTTAATTTTCCGGATAGAATCCCAAAAGACTGCTGATCCTAAGTGAAAATCTTTTGGTGGATTCTGACCAGAGAAATTAGGATCATTTAACAGTTCAAATTGCGCTTTGTAGAATGTATATTCATCTATGTTCATTTCTCCAATAGACAAAAGGTACTCAAATTGATCTAAAATAACATCTTGGATCATACGAGCTGGCCCTCCCATTACAATTGCCCCAGCAATATTTTGATTTTGGTCTTTTTTCGCACAGTTAAACTTTATTAAGAAAAACTTAAAGAATTTCCCTCTATATTCATAAGAACTTTTTTCTATACTGAAAAATGTAAATAGACAAAAGGAGAAACAATCATGAAGAAACTTTTACTTTGCATATTAGGAATAGGACTCCTTATATACTTACTACCTTTCCTATTGCGCGGGGATTTGGACAGGTTTAATCCTCTTGCTGAAGAAAAAAATGTATATGCTGTCGCGAAGGGATATGGCGTTCCTGATTACCATAATGAAGGAAGAGCAATATACTCGCTAAAGGGTATTGATGAATCAGGAGATAAAGAAAAATATGCAGTAGGAACTAACACTCCAAATGATTTCATACGAAAAACTTACTTAAAAATTCATGTAAAAGGAAGATATGTTTACTCGTACGAGGTTATTTCTGAAAAGGATATTCCGGAGAAAATAAGAGGACAATTGAATATAGTAAATAAAAAATAAGCTGATTAAATCAGCTTATTTTTCAATCGATTTATTACATTCATTATCATTGTTTTAATAACCATTCTTCAATTACTTTCACTGTTTCATCTTGCTGTGCTTTTGGCGTAATTAAGCTTGCATTATCACCTTTTTGCTCACCGTACATGCCAAAATGAGCATGGTTTCCGCCTTTGATCATGTGCATAGTTGTATTTTTTGACATTAACTTTTTATTATTCTCTATTTTTTCTACAGTTGCTAAAGCATCTACTTCCCCATAAATTGATAACATCGGCATCGATTTCGTAGAGAAATCATCTGCAGGATATGAACCTAAGAAAATGATCCCCCTTACCTTGTCTTCATGTTGAAAGGCATACTTAGAAATCATAGCTCCGCCCATGGAATGCCCCGCAACATACCAGTTTTGAACTTCAGGATACTGTTCCATTACACTGTCTACCGCATTGATTCCAAGTATCGCTAAATTTAATGGCAACTTAGGCATTACTACAAAATGCCCATCTTTTGCAAGAGCTTCCCCTAAGTAGCTATAAGCCTCAGCTTCTACTTTAGCTCCTTGATAAAAAATAACTCCTACTTTAGCATCTTTCTGTCCAAAAATTATATTATCTTCATCTTTTTTATCATCCACTAACGACAAAGCCTCTTTCGTTGGTTTATAAGTAAACTGAGACCAAGTCAAAAAAGCAATACTTCCCATAAGTAAAATACCTAGTAAAGAGTACAGAACAATCTTCATCCACTTCTTCACATATATGCCCTCCCTAAGATGTGTATATTCTATACTTTACTGATTATTAATACGGTTGTCGAATAATCTGTTATTGTTATTCAAAAAATGAGGATAGGATAAATAATAAGAGCTCTACATACATAGTCAATCTTTTAATTGCTGTAGGTGTAATGTTTCATTTCCCCTTTGATTTCTCTACAAAATAAAGTTAAGTTCATAAACAATTAGAAAGAAAAAGAAAGTGACCTATATATAGGTCACTTTCTTTTTCTTTCCATATATACTTTCTAAACAATTCTATTATTTATTCTAATTATGTGCTTCACTTTCAAATTTTGGATTCCCCACTTTTTTAGGCATGAAACACGCAAAAATTAATGCTACGAAAGATAAAAATAACATAAATAGGTACGCATCATTTGAGCCGAAAACAGAAGATAATTTCGCTAGTTGAATAGCTGTAATGTTTCCTTTTTCCAAAGATAACTCCGAAGCATGTGAAGTTGCTTGAGTCGTATATACAGTAATAACAACTGCTGTTCCAATAGCACCTGCTAATTGACGAATCGTATTATTTACCGCAGAACCATGTGAACCTAATTCTCTAGGTAAAGCATTTAATCCTGCTGTATTTAAAGGCATCGAAATGAAACTTAATCCAATCCGTAAAATAATAGTACGCACCATTACATACATATACGTTGTGGATTCAGTTAAATCAATTGCACCCCACATCGAAATAATGATTAATACTAATCCTGTAATGAAGAGTGGTTTTGCCCCGTATTTATCATACATTTTACCTGTAATAGGTGATAAGAATGCATTAATGATAGCCCCAGGTAATAGAAGTAAACCTGATTCAAATGCGGTAAAGCCTCTTCCATTTTGTAAGTATATCGGTAAAAGAATTAAATCAGCATACATAATCATCGTGATGAGTACGTTAATCACTGATGTAAGAGTAAAAATTTTATACTTAAATACGGATAAATTTAATAGTGGATCCTTAGATTTTATTTGACGTAAGTAAAATAGTGCTGTAACAATTATCCCAGTAATAATTGTTGTAATAACAATCGGATGATCCCATCCCTTGCTGCCCGCACTACTGAATCCAAATAAAATACACCCAAAACCAATCGTTGATAAAATGACACTTACAATATCCAAACTTGCTTTTGTCGTATCTGCAACGTTCATTAAATATTTCAGTGCAAGAATAATGACGATTAATACAAATGGAGCTAATCCAATAAATAACCATCTCCATGATACATATTCAATGATAAAACCAGATAATGTTGGAGCGATGGCTGGCGCAAAAATTATGGCAAAGCCGATAGTTCCCATAATACTCCCGCGCTTTTCACTAGGGTATAAATATAAAATAACTGTCATCATGAGCGGCATAATAATTCCTGCCCCAATTGCTTGAATCATTCTTCCTGTTAATAACATGCCAAAATTGATGGCACCGGCACATAGTAATGTTCCGATAAATAAAAAAATCATTGAGCTAGTAAATAATTGTCTCGTTGTAAAACGTTTCATTAAAAATGCCGTAATTGGCACTAATACACCGTTTACGAGCATAAATCCTGTTGCTAACCATTGTACAGTTGCAGCCGTAACATCAAATACCTCCATTAAGTTACTCATTGCTACATTTAGTAACGTCTGGTTTAATGTTGATAAAAAACAGCCAGCAATTAGTACAAGTAATAAAACTTTTTTATTTTTTTCTGTTATTCCCTTCTCCATTTCTAAACTCCCTTTTTCTATAGTTGCATTATCGACACAGTGTCGATAAAATTCATAGTAACAAAGATACATATTCCTGACCATGAACAATTTTGTTGAAAATGTTCATTAATCGACATTGAAAATATGCTATGTCGAGAAAGTCAAAGAAAAATCTATAAAGGAGTTTCAAAATGTCTACATCTAAAAAAGAGGATCCTCGTACACTTCGTTCAAGAGAAATGTTTAAAAATGCTGTCTATTCCCTTTTACAAGAGGAATCCACCATTTCAAATTTAACAGTCCAAAAAATCGCAAACAAAGCTGGATTAAATCGGACAACATTTTACTTACACTATCAAGACATTCAGGATTTACTCATGCAGCTCACTAATGAAATTTTAAACGAACTTTCTAATAAAATTACCGCTTTAATACACGTAAGCAATTTATCAGAAAAACAACAGCTAACACAATTGCTTGATTATTTATATATTCATCGAAATTATTTATCTATTTTATTTAATATGAATCATTTTGAGGAACAATTATTTCTATTAATAAAGAAATTAGTAGAAACGAGAAGGAATAATAGTAATACAGAGTTACCCGCAGATTATGTCGCTATTGAGATCAAAACTGCCTCATTGGTAGGAATCATCATGTGGTGGATAAGAAATGGACTTCATTTTAGTTCAGATTATATTACAAACCAAATTTATTTCATGTACAGAGGACAATGAGGTTAGAGCGTGTAAGTCCTATTTCGCTATGTAGAAAAATGCGAATTTCATACGCTAAGAGAATTTGAATATAAAAAATACCCCGATTGTTAGAATATGCTTAACAATCGGGGTACACTTCATGGAAATCGACTTTGTCTTAGTTATTGTTTTAGTAATACAAACATCTTTTAAGATAACTATGTTTATACTATAGACGTTGATCTTTCTGGAAGTTTAAACGAAAATGATCTTCATCATTATATACCCCAAATTCATACCCTTGCTCTTTATAAAATTTAATAATTTCAGGAAGAGCTTGTAATGTTTGCACCTTTTCATGCATTAAAACAACTTCTACCTCTTCTGTTGTTTGTTTTTTCACATTTTCTATAATCTGATTCGGATTATTTTTTAATTCCCAATCATGAGTATCAATCGTCCAATCCCAAACTTTTATTGCTGCTTCTACAATTTGATTACGAATTTCCTCACCCTTTAATCCTGGTGCAGATCCATATGGTGGACGAACTAGTTTAGGAGTTGTACCCGTAATATTATGGATAAGAGCTAATGTTTCTTTCATCTCTGGTACAAATTGTCCTTTTTTGTATAGCTTGTCACTATTATGTGTCATACTATGAGCACCAATATAATGCCCTTCTTTTACCGCTCTTTTTACATTTTCCTGAAAACCTGTATTTTGTAAATTGCTACCTTGCATAAAAAATGTCGAGGCAACATTTTGCTCTTTTAGTACATCTAAAAATTTCCCAGTTAATTCGCTAGGACCGTCATCGAATGTTAAATAAACAACCTTTCCTACCGGTTTTCCATCAGGTCTTTTCTGTTTTTCTGGTGGTTTTTCCTTTTTCTTTTCTTCTCGTTGCGTATTAACTTGTTTACTACTTTCATTAGCAACTCCCTTCGCTGGAGTAGAGTTCCAATTTCCAATTAAGAAGAATGTGAAAAAGGTCGTCGCTAAAACAACTCCTAGAGATATGATTGCCTTCGTTACTACACTTGTTTTTTTCTTACTTTGCGTTTCTTTCATTATTTTTCGATCCTTTCCCTATTAATTTTCATTATTTATAAGGCTGAGCCTTTATTCGACTGAATCATTCGTTTCAACCGGTGTTTACAATAAATAGATTAATAGGGAGAGATAAAGATAAAATGCAGATAACGTCGAAATCAGTTAAAGAATAGCGTATTGTGTTTACTAAAAAAAGAATTTGTTTCACTAATACAGTTAAATTTGGAAAATAAATATACAACCAAAAAAAAATACTACTCTTCCTAATTAAGATTTAGAAAGAATAGTATTTTTCTACTTGCTTATTTTATTACATAATAAAATAATTAATAATGCCATCCACAATACCTTGTTGCGATTTTGCTTGGAACTCTTCTGAATTCATTCTTTTTTCATCACTCGCATTAGATGTAAATCCTAATTCAATTAAAATAGACGGAGAAGGATTTTCTCGTAAGACAAGAAAATCACTACCATGAATGCCTCGATCTCGGCTGTCTATATTTTGATCAAAAATAGCTCCTTGTACGATCTTAGCTAATTTTTTATCTTTCCTTTTATTAGATCCGTAATGAGTTGTTATTCCTTTTACATTTGTATCCTCAAAAGCATCATGATGAATGCTAATATAAAGATCCGCCGCATGGTCTTTCGCTACTTTGACACGAGCTTGCAATTCTTCCTTTTGTTTTGTTTCTGGAAGTAAACTCGTATCTTTTTCACGTGTTAATATAACTTTTGCATCCGTTCTTTTTTCTAATTCTTTTTTTATATTTTGAGCTACTTTTAAATTAAGCTCTTTTTCGATCGTTCCAAATTTCTTTCCTTTCGTCCCTCTATCTCCTCCACCATGCCCCGGATCAATTACAATAGTTTTTCCTTTTAATCGTAAATCCTCTTTTGATATGTTTTTGTACCCTTTAGCATGTATGAAACTAACGCCTGTACCCATTATTAATATAATAAACAAAAGCAATATCGCTCTTTTTTTCATTTTAACAATCTCCTTATCAACTTTTCATTCCGTTTCTAATGAAAATAGTAATGAATGCTGATAAAGATAAAATGCAGATAATGTCGATTTCATTTAAAAATGACAAAAACGTGTAGAACAAAAATTCTACACGTGTTTATTTAAATAGAAATAAAATAATACTCCATCTTCTGTATTCGAAACACCATATTCCGCACCATGCAACTCTAATATATTCTTTGAAATAGCAAGGCCTAATCCTGTTCCACCTTTGGAGCGTTGACGAGACGTATCTCCTCGATAAAAACGATCCCATATTTTTTCTAAGTGTTCTGGCTCGATATGAGCCCCTTTATTTTCTACACATACTTTTACACGTTCATTCTCTTCTATTGTAGAAATAATAATATTCTTCTGTTCTGGTGTGTAACGAATCGCATTCGTAATAAAGTTCGTTATAACTTGTTCTATGCGATGCTGGTTTGCAACAACTTCAATTTTAGAAAGTTGTTTATGCACATGTAATTGCTTAGCTGTTATATCTGAGGTTAATTGCTCACATATATAATCAATCATCTCATCAATATGGAAAACATCCATTTTCATTTTATACGTACCAGATTCGAATTTTGCTAACTCCAGCATATCAATAATGAGCATATCCATTTTATCTACTTCTTT
The DNA here is from genome assembly GCF_022663605.1 of Bacillus cereus group sp. BfR-BA-01379. Taxonomy (NCBI): domain Bacteria; kingdom Bacillati; phylum Bacillota; class Bacilli; order Caryophanales; family Bacillaceae; genus Bacillus; species Bacillus cereus group sp. BfR-BA-01379. The sequence continues at coordinate 78,363 of NZ_JAKUFT010000006.1, read as the reverse complement.
TGACATTGCTTTAAAGTAATACTCCTTTTTATTACTAGCAACACCATCCTCCAAAATTGAAATACAGCTCTTCATTATACTTAAAGGTGTTTTTAACTCATGTGAAACACCCGCGATAAATTCTTTACGTGTATTTTCTAATTGCTTTTCTTTTTCTATATCTTGCTGCAATTGATGAATATACGAATGCAAAGCTTTAGAAAGCGTATTAATATTTTGTGATAAATCACCTATTTCATCCTTTGTCGTAATAGGTATCGTCTCAGAGAAATCTAAACCAGCAATTTTTTTTGTAGTATTATTTATTTGTAATAATGGTTTGGCGATTTTTTTTGAGTAATAGAACGATATCAACACAATTAAAATCAATACAAAGATAATTAAATATACATAATAATCCTTTATCATTTGCACTGCTTCATCAACTGGTTGCAACGATGTCATAGCAAAAATATAGTTTGTCTCACCCTCTGCAGCTTTCGTTGATTTGATTAATAGCTTATATTTAATATTATTTTCTTCGTAATCCATTATTTCTGTAGAAGTAGCATCATTAGATTTTTGATTCAATAATAAATCAACCTGAAATTGCTTTATTCTATCTATAAGCACACGATTTCCATATATAAAGTTCGTTCCTACAGTCCCCTCTGGTAATTGCACGTTCTGAATGCTTCCTGCTAAATATAATTGTGAACTTTCTTTTGATGATACAGCTTTTGGCCCATACAACCTTTCTGACAGTTGCTTATTTTCTAGCCCAACATTCCTCTCTTTTATTGTTAACATCGCAGGGACTACTATATCCCCCTTCTGTACTCCATCGATAATAATATGACTCCCTGGTTCTAAACTATATTTCATCCTTTCTATATCTTCTAAATTGATAAAACTATACAACGGTATATGAATGGAACGTTCAGAAAATCTCTTATTTTCGTTAGGGTCTAATCGAATTTCTAAAGAGAAATCATTTGCATATTTTATATTACCTGCACGATCTAACGTTGTAATCCATGTCGCATTCTTTTGATAGAAATTTTGTTCCAATTCTTGAATTGCTTTCGCATCATCTCCAGCTTTTACATATGCTTTTTCAAAGGATTGAATATTCGTTTTAATATCATTCACTTTTCGATTTGCGTAGTATTGCTTAAAAAATATCGTTTGTCCCATAAAAATAGTTACTAAAATAAGTGTGCATAATGCTGTTGTTAATATAAATAACTTTAATACAATTCCTTTTTTCATACTTGTCCCTCAAATTTATAACCAACTCGTACAACAGTTACAATACAAGCTGCTTTTTGTCCTAATTTATGACGCAAATTACGAATATGACTATTAACAGTGCGATCATCTCCAGCGAATTCATAACCCCAAATTTTAGTAATTAGTTGTTCTCTCGAAATTACAATCCCTTGATTGTGCATGAGATACGTTACTATTTCAAATTCTGTATGCGTCAAATTTATGTCTTCTCCATCTATAGTTACTGTACGAGAAGGGAAATGTACATGAATACCGCTACTCGTTAATGTATCTTCAGTTGATACATTAACAGCGGCAGAATATCGGCTTTCCATTAACCGTTTTGCTCTTGCCAATAAAATAAGAGGGCTATATGGTTTTGTAATATAATCATCTGCTCCTAGTTCAAATCCGAGTAAAGTATCATCCTCATCCACCCGAGCCGTTAGCATAATGATAGGTACATTAGATTTCTTCCGAATTCGCCGACAGACCGCCCAACCATCTAATTCCGGTAACATAATATCTAAAATAATTAAATGCACCTCATGCTCTTCAAATATAGATAAGGCTTCTTTCCCATCAATCGCCTCTAAGACGTTATACCCTTCGTTTAATAAGTAATCCTTCATAATTTCACGTAAAATATCTTCATCTTCTACAATTAATATTGTTCTTTGCATCTTTATCTTCTCCACGATTCATTTTATCCCGCTTTAATGGGCAGTACGACCCCAACCTCAAAATGCAGCGAAAGCAAAGAATTTAGCTGGGGATCAACTGCCCATAAAAGTCCGATTAGTGAGGGCTGATAATCAGTGGGGATGAAGAAAACCCCCACTGATTAAAGTTTCACTTTATTGTTAGGAAGAAATAGTTCATTTTATATGTTAACCAATTAGAAATCTTTCACTATTTCCGTCACTACCACATACAACATAGTTATATCAAGATAATAGCATGATAGTATAAAGATAAAATGCAGAGATAGCCTTACTATTGAAATTCTATTATAATTTTGTAATTGGAATGAATTTGAATCACATAAAGAACCAGAAGAAATAATATGATTTGGAGGTATCACGATGAGCCTTTTAATTAGAGAGTTAGAAACAAATGATTTAGATAATTTCCCGGAGATTGATGACAGTTTTATAGTGAATGCTCGGTTAATTCTTTCTCTTTCAAAAGTAAATAAACGCATAGAATATACAGTAGAAGACGTTCCGAGTTATGAAAAAAGTTATTTACAAAATCAAAATGATAATGAAGAACTGGCGTACAATGAATATATAAATAAGCCGAATCAAGTAATTTACATAGCACTGTTACATAACCAAATCATTGGATTCATAGTATTGAAAAAGAATTGGAATCACTATGCTTACATAGAAGATATAGCGGTGGATAAAAAATATCGTACACTCGGAGTTGGTAAAAGATTAGTTGATCAAGCAAAGCAGTGGGCAAAAGAAAACAATATGCCCGGTATTATGCTTGAAACGCAAAATAATAATGTCGCAGCATGTAAGTTCTATGAAAAATGCGGATTTGTAATTGGTGGATTTGATTTTCTTGTTTATAAAGGTTTGGATATGACAAGTGATGAAATTGCAATTTATTGGTATTTGCATTTCAAATGAGAATAGTTTATAACTTAAAAAAACTCAAAATAAAACCCCAATTTCTCTATATTAAAATTGAGAAATTGGGGTTAAGTTATTTAGAACAAGTAACTTATTAATAACCCTGCTGATAATAAGAAGCCGAAAATCGTATTTGTCATCGCTGTTGATTTCATTGCGATGCGCATATATCCGGGATCCTTTGCTCCTTTTTGGAAACTTTGAATTGCAGAGATTGGCTTTCTCAAACCTAGGAACATAACTAATGCCCAAGGGCTTATATAACCCATCAATACAATTACGGCAATCCATAAGTAAGCAATTAGAAACGCTACAGCTAGTGTTACGATTGCTTTTTCTCTCCCAAGGAGAATTACTAATGTCTTTCTTCCACCTTTAATATCTTCTTCGATATCTCGGATGTTATTCGACATGTTGATTGCACCGACTAAAATTCCAATTGGAATAGAAATCAATACACTTTCAGTCGTTATCGTATTCGTTTGAATAAAGAAAGCAATAAGTACAAAACATGTCCCCATTAACAATCCAGAAACTAATTCTCCAAATGGAGTGTACGCAATTGGTAATGGACCACCTGTATATAAATAGCCAACCGCCATCCCGATTAAACCAATAACAACTAACCACCAGCTACTATTCATACAAATATAAACTCCAATAATTGCTGCTACCACATACAATAAAAGCGCAACTGTTAACACATTTTTTGGTTTCAATCCATGACGGACAATTCCACCACCGATACCTACAGAATCAGCGGTATCTAATCCACGTTTGAAATCATAGTACTCATTAAATAAGTTCGTTGCTATTTGCAATGCTAAACATGCAGCCATCATCGCAATAAATAAAAGCCAATCAATTTTGGCAACATAAAGTGATGCTACTGTTCCTAAAATTACAGGAGAAAACGTCGCCGTTAATGTATGCGGGCGCGTCATCTTCCATATTAATTTAGCGGAACTAATTTCTTTTTCATTCCCCATAACTCTGTTCAATCTCCCAACCTTTTAAGTATAAATGACTAGCAGTATCTTTCTATCTATTTTCTGCCACGCATCTATTATATCAAAAAAAGAATTGGCGATAGAACTTTAATGCTCTTGCTTACACTATAATTTTGCATCAAAATATCGTTTTTTCTAATATGGGGTGGTACCCCTAATACCCCATATTAGAAAAAGAAGAGTTTGAATCCTTTAACGTACAGGGCGTTCCATATATCATTGTAAAGGATCATGAAAATAACATTCAAAAATTAATTCTTAGATTCAGCACTCAATCATTAGAAAAGGCTATTTTATAATAATCATCCCCAAAAAAAGAAACGAACATATATTGTTCGTTTCTTTTTTATGGTGTTTAATGCTCAAGAAAACTTATAACCGCATAAGTATATAGAACGACTAGAGCAAAGGCACATATTCCCATAATTATAATCGCTAGTGCGCTTTTCTCTTGTCTAAACCCTATAATCCCAAGAATAAATGCACTCAACATTGTTACCTTAAGCATTGTAGAAAGGTTGGGAATAGAATATCCACTCAACCAGGTAGAGAAACTTACAATTACAGAAAAAGAGAACAACGTTAGAACAATAGATAATATATTAATGTGCTTTCCATACTTCAGTTGCATTTCGCTAGCCTCTTTTCATTAGTGAATAATAGGTAGGTGACTATTATTATTTTATTCTAAATTTTCTTGAAAATCTACAACAAAAAGAAGAGGTTGTCCCAAAAAGTCGCTGAATAGTTACTTTTTTGCAACCTCTTTTCTTTATTTTTTACTTTCCTCTAGTTTAGAGATACTTGTTTCTTGTTCAGGTAACGTATCAAGAAAATCCGTTGCTCAAATTCGAACAACGGACCTCCTTTATATGAACCAATGTAAAACATCCTCAGCAATCTCTTCTGGTCTATCCCAATGCATTAAATGCCCTGTATCTGTATAAAGCTTAGTTGTAATATCAATATGCTTCCTAAATTCCGCAATTTGCAATTCTCTTATTTCTAAATAATTATGTGGAAGATCACAATACAATAATAAAATATCATTTTTAATTTTATTAGATTTCAACGTTTTATACACCGAATATTGAAACTTAATTACACTTCTAGCAGTATCGCCAGTAGCATGCCATTTCACTTTATTATCTTCTTCTCGCATTAAATCATAAACCGCACGTTCTATTAATGGTGACCACCTGCTATAAACCATTTTTTCTGACTGGATGAATGCTTCTTTACTGTCAAAAATGTATTCATCAAAATCTTTTTCGTAATGGGTAATTTCTTCTTCTAATGATCGCGGTGGACACTCTCCTTCTTTCGCATCTTTATATAGATTCGCAAAATAATCCGCGTTCATTTTACCATGATGATAACCACCATCTAACAATACCATTTTATTCACTTTTTCTGGACGTTCTGCTGCATAGTGAAGCGCAACACTTGCTCCCCATGAATGTGCTACTATATGAAATGTTTCTTTTCCTAGCTGCTCAAGTAATGCTACTACCCATTTTGTTAAATGAGATGCACCGTAATCTTCATCCTTCTCAAAATTTGGTGTTTTTCCATGTCCAGATAGATCAAACGATACAATATGATAGTTATCCTTTAAAAGCTGCGCTATTTCGATAAAACTTAATTTTGTACTTCCTAAACCATGAAAACAAATGATTTGAGGATTTCTTTTATCCCCCCATTCACAAACACTTGCTTCATATTCACCAAATTCTACAAAAAAGTGATTCATTTTTAATCTCCTCTAATTATTAGATATAAATTAGTTTGAATATGAAATTATCTTTTCTGTATAAATAGATTCAATAAAATTATCCAAATCCTTTTTCGTAAAGGATTTTATAGAATACGAGAGTTAACTCTAGTTGAAAGCACGAAACGCTTTTCATTTCAGTTAATGGTTAGACTACATCTTCACGCCTATGAAATGAATATGGTTTAATAATTGTAATATACGTCTATCATATGTGTGATGTTTCAAAGTTCTATCCAGTCCATTTTTTGCTATTTGTTTTCTTTCTTGTACATGTTCCAAATAATACTCTGCTTTTTGTATAAACTCTGGTGCACTATTAAACGTTTCTATTTCAACACCTGGTATGTAATGCTTTGCTACATCTGGTCGTATATCAGTTAGTTGAAAAGAACCTACGGCATTAATTTCAAAAGTCCTATTATTTACTGAATAGGCTTGGATATTTGCAGCATTACAATTCAATTCCTGATCATTAGGTGAACGGTGTAAATTTATATTGATTTTAGTCGATACGTAATATTGCAATGCATCCTCATACTTCGCAAGTGGCAAGACTTGTATTTTATCCTTTAATCTTTCATAATTCTTTAACTTCTCCCAACCGAACCCCACAATTTTTATATTTTTTTCTGCTAAATACTCTGAAATAGAATCAACAAAAGTAAGTCTATTTTCAAATGCTGTGCCTATAAAACTAAGATCATACTTATATGTATCTTCTTTATGAGAAGGTTTAAACACCTCATGATTAGCTGCTAACGGAAGATGAAACACATTATTACATCCTATCCCTCTATAAAACTTGATGCAATTTAAATCTTGCGTGAATATGTAATCATAATATGGAACAAGATGTTGTGTTACATCCATATAATAAGGATCATCTGTCAGCCAAAGTCCAGTAGTAAAACCCGCACTCTTTAGTACTGGCATGACACTAATAATTCCCTCGCTTAAACCACCAAGTACCAAAATAAAATCCGGTTTCATTTTTAATGCGGTTTCTATCGCTCGTTCTGGGTTCACCATAATTGTGTTACTGTTTACCTTTTGTAAACTATTCAAAATTGCTTCTTCAATCATTGGGTAATAAAAAGGAATTCCTGATTGAATAAATAAAATTTTCTTAGGCGTATTGTCTTTCATGTCGTTCCCCCTATTTCTCCATAATCAAAGCGGACGAAAATTTGCAGTCTTTATTCATTTTTATGACATCTTATTTTACATGTATAAGCAACGTTTATGTCCATTATGTTGAACTTCCCTCATTTTGGAATCTGTCATGAAGGAAATAAAATCAGATTATATTCAGCCAAATTATTAAACATAGAAAATGAATACATAAAAGAAAGAGCCCACTCATACGAGTAGGCTTTTTTCTTTAAAATCTATAAAACTATGATTACGGTCAAATCACTTCCAAACAACCCCTCGCCGCTCGTATTCCATTCTATATTCAACAGCAGCTGCAATTTTAGGGCTTGCGAACCTTTCCGTAATCCAAAGTCCTAAGTCAACTCCTGAAGTAACTCCTCTTGCAGTAATAACATTTCCTTGATCCACAATTCTGTAAGGAAGAAGCTCTGCTCCATATTCACTCATTTCACTCTGCGCCAAATGATGCATTGTCGCCTTTTTACCATTCACTATACCAGATGCAGCTAGTAACATACCTCCAGTACAAACTCCCGCAACAATCGTTCCTTCGTTGTGCATCTCTCTAATGATTTTAGTTAAAGTACCAAGTTCAGCTTGCTTTCGCGCTCCATGTTCAGCTTTATGATTCCAACCACCACCAGGTACAATTAACAAATCTGGGCGATTATCCATTCGTAAAAAATCATGTAGTGTAATCGTCACTCCAAACGAAGTAGTAACTTCTTTTTTCGGTTCACTTGATACGAATTCAACCGTAAATGGAGCCCCTTCTTCTATTGCTCTTTTCAGTACTTCAAAAGGTGCAAAGGAGACAAGTTCTCCAAAACCGTCAAACAATACAATTTGTATTTTCATTTTTTGAACACCTCATCGTCAAAAATCACTTTATCGGTTATTTACGAGCTGTAGGCAGAAAATATAACTTTATATAATATTTTAGATAAGAAGTTTTGAATTCCTCTAACAATTAATTTAAATACATCTAATATAAAAATACACATACAAAAACGCTATTCTTTCCTATCATTCTACAGAAAGAATAGCGTTTTTTTAGATTGTTAGCCTATATTTATCTATAACTCAACCAAGCATCGCCCCAGTCGGCATGATCGTTTCCAATACCGTTTCCTGCATCGTCAACTACTAGTTTTAATTCTTTCTTACCTGTAAGATCAACATCAACAAATTTGGCCGGGGTATTATAGTACATTGTGCCGCTATTAAATACTTCCGCTCCATCAAGTAGTACTTTAAACACGACCGAACCACCTTTACCGCCAGGTTCTTGGTCAATTCCTACATAAGAATTAAATTGTTTGTAAGTTGCCTTTGATATATCATAGGTAACTTCTGATTTCGCGTGAGTTCCGATTCCTTTTTTATACGTAATCGGGCCTGTCGTTCCGAGTAATGAAATTGGGTTTCCATCAGTACTTTTATCTTTTTGAACTGTTGCCCATCCGGCAGTTGCTTTTACCCATGGAATATCACTAAGATAAATACCACCAGAAGCGACTTGCACTTTCGTTGAAGTCACCACCGAATTCCCCAATTTTACGGAGACACCAACTTCTTTCATTCCTTTAAACTGAGTTGGCGGAGTGATAACAAACGAATATGTTTCTTCTCCTCCTGCCGGTAATTGAAAGTCCGTTGTGGATGGCTGTGCATTCCAGCCGTCTGGTAATTGAAGCTCAACTTTGCCAGGAGTTACTTTTTCCTTTATTTCATTTTGAACTTTTACTTTTAATATAGTAGAACCACCTTCAACAATAATTGGATTTGGTTCTACCTTTGCCGAAATGAGCTTTACTGCTGGAGTTACTTCTATTTGATTCGATTTACTAACCCTTCCACTATCTGTATTTACTTCCGCTTCAATGGCGTACTTGTTAGCAACTATATCAATTGGAACAGGTAAATCCGCCTCAATTGTTTTAGATCCTCCTGGTTCCATACCTTCAAAATCGACTTGAATTGGTTTCACATTCCAGCTCTCAGGAGCCTTTACAACCACTTCTCCAGAAGAAGATTTCAATGTACCAAAGTTTGATAAATGAACTTTTACCTTCACTGTATTTCCTGCTGTTACATTGTTCGTAGATTCTAACTCGAAACTGAGCATAGACTCAATTTTATAAGATTTACCTTGCTCCGTTTTAAAGGAAATCGTATCGCCATCCTTCGTATATTGCACTGGTGTGTTCGTTCCGACTCTTGTCACAGTAAATGGTGTATTGAACATCGGACTTTTTAACTTTACATCATTTCCGTGATCAGAAGTCACCTGAACAACTGTAGGAACACCATTTTTCCAGTCCGCATTAATCGTAAATGCACCGCGTGCTCTTAGTCCTTTGTAAGAACCGTCCTTCCAAGCTTTCGGAAGTGCAGGCAATAGTTGAATGGAGTCGGTATGACTTTGAATTAACATTTCAGCAATTCCTGATGTCGCGCCAAAGTTTCCATCAATCTGAAACGGTGGATGCGTATCAAATAAGTTGCTGAGCGTACTTCCTGTAAGTTGCCCTTGCAAAATTTTATAAGCATGATCACCATCTAATAAACGTGCCCATAAGTTAATTTTATTCGCTTTACTCCAGCCTGTTCCTTCATCACCACGATGGTTTAAAGTAACTTTAGCGGCCTCTAGCCATTTTGGTGTTTTGTGATTAATCATACTTCCAGGATATAGCGCCACTAGCTGAGATATATGCCGGTGCGTTTCACCAGGGTCGTCAATATCATCCTTCCACTCTTGCACTTGACCGTATCTACCAATTTGAATTGGTGGGAATAATTTATCCCTTTTCGCCTTCAACTCATCACGAAATACATTATCAATCTGTAAAACTTCACTCGCTTCAATTACATTTGAAAACAACTCATATACTAACTGTTGGTCAAAGGCACATCCATTAGAAATGCCACCAAGCTCTGGAGACCAACACGGAGAAACAACTAACTTCTTATTTTGATCTTCCACTAAAAACTTACTATGAAACTCTGCTGCTTCTTTAAGAATCGGATAAATCTTTTCTTGTAAGTATTGTTTATCATCTGTAAATTTATAATGTTCCCAAACGTTTTGACCAATGAAGGCGTTCGCACTAGGTGCCCAGCCCCAGCCTAATCCCCAACCAGGTGCAGTAAATCCAAATGGATTATTCATCGTATTAACGGTCCATCCGCCGCCCTTAACACCGAAATGTTTTTCAGCTGAAACTCTTCCTGGTTCTCTTAATGAATCCACATAATCCATTAATGGCACAGCTGTTTCAGACAGATTTGTCACTTCTGCCGGCCAATAATTCATTTGCAAATTAATATTGAAATGATAGTCACTTTCCCACGGTGGTGTGTTCGAATTATTCCATACACCTTGTAAATTTGCAGGGAGCGTTCCTGGTCTTGAAGAAGAAATAAGCAAATACCTTCCATATTGGAAGAATAGTTCTTCTAAATACTTACTGTTTTCTTTACTGTAAGACGCTAGTAGTTCATTTGTTGGAACAGATGGTTGTTCCCCTCCTAAATTTAAAGAAACACGATTAAATAAAGAGAGGTAGTCTTTAATATGTGTATATTTTAAAACCTCATAACTCTTTTTCGAAATAGCAGACATGACTTTTTCAACCTTTTCATGTGGATCTTCCCCTTTATAAGTAGGGTATTTATTTTCATAATCAGTTGCCGCAGTCATAATAATTGTTAAGGTATCTGCATTTGCTACTTTTATTTTTCCATTTTCTGCTGTTAACGTACCGCCCTCATTCAATACTTTGAATGCTGCTTCGTATTTCATTCCATTATTCGTTATTTGTCCTTTCATCGTGATTTTATTATCTACGGACGTTACTTCCCCTCCTTGTGCGCTCGTTGGTCTCACATCTAATGAAATCTTTTTCGCTTCACTAGCCGTTAAACGCATGACCATAACGCGATCAGGATAACTTGTGAAATATTCTCTATTGTATTGAACATCTTTATAGTTATAAGAAACAGTAGCAATTCCCTCATTTACATTTAATTCTCTGCGATAATTGGAAAATGAAGTCGCATCTGGCATATTAAAATCTAAGTATATGTCTCCAAAATTTTGATAGGAACCAAACCCTTTTTGAAGACCTGTAAGAAATTGTGAAGATTCCCTTTCTGCTCCTGATTTATCACCTTTCGATAATTTTTCTCTAATACTACCTAAATGACTCGCTGCCCCATCACGATTCCCAAAAGTATACTCACTCGTACTGCTCGGTCCGCCAGTCCAAAGTGTTTTTTCATTAAACTGAATACGTTCTTGCTGGACTCCGCCAAAGACCATGCCGCCCATATAACCATTACCGATTGGCAATGCTTGTTTTTCCCAATCTTTTGCTGGCTGATTGTACCAAAGCATTAATTTCTTTCCTTCTGGTTTTGGAGTTTCAATTGTAATAGGTGATGTTGCCTCTACCTTACTAAACTCTCCCGTGCTTCCTAAAGAGAATAATAAAGTACCAAAAAGCAATCCCCCTGTTAATAAGTTTTTAAGTTTCAAATTTCCATCCCCTTTTGAAAAGCGAATGTAAAATGTCCCCTTCTACGCATTGACTTATTCTATTCTCCCCATGAAATTCGCTATTCTTTTATATGGAAGTATAATAGGCAAAAAACATTTGCCTATTATACTTCTTGTTATATACGCGAAATGATTATCTAGTAAATGCTGCGGTTACGCCGCCATCAACTGTAATCATACATCCCGTTGTTTTATCCGCCTTTGAAGAGGCAAAGAAAGCAATCGATTCAGCGATGTCTTTCGAATAAATATTAACCAATAATGTTGTACGTTTACGGTAATGCTCCTCTAATTGATCAGGCTCGATACCATATGCTGCGGCACGTTCTTCACGCCATTTTGAACCCCAAATAGCTGATCCTTGCAGAACCGCATCGGGAAGAACTGAATTTACACGAATACCATACTCACCGCCTTCAGCTGCAATACATCTTGCTAAATGCGTTTCAAGTGCTTTTACAGAGCTATATGCTGAAGCATTTTTCCCGGCATATACCGAGTTTTTTGAGCCGACAAATACCATGTTCCCACCAATTCCTTGCTGTTTCATTTGCTTGAATGCTTCACGTGCTACTAAAAAATATCCCGTTCCAAGAACATTCATATTTAAATTCCATTCCTGAAGCGTTGTTTCATCAAATGGGCTCGATGTCGCAAGTCCTGCATTGTTCACGATACAATCAATGCCTCCGTAAGCAAGTGCTGCCTGCTCAAATGCCGCCTTCACTTCTTCTTCTTTTGTTACATCCATTTTTACCGCGAGCGCACGATCTTCGCCATACTTCTCGTTAATTTCAGCCGCAACTTTTTCTGCCCCTTCAAAGTTCAAATCAGCAAGCACTACATGCGCGCCTTCTGAAACGAGGCAGCGTCCTGTTTCACTTCCAATTCCGCCAGCACCACCTGTAATAAAGGCAACTTTGCGAGAAAATTCTGCTTCAGCTGGTGCTAACGATAATTTATATAGCTCTAATGGCCAGTACTCCACATTGTAAGATTCATTTTCATTTAAAGAAACGAAGCGTCCAAGTGTTGTGGAACCTTTCATTACTGAAATCGCCCTATGATACAGCGCACCACTTACTTTTGACATCGCCACATTTTTACCGGTATTCACCATACCGATACCAGGAATTAAAATTACACGAGGTGCAGATTCAAACATTTTGTCTCCTTCGTATTTGTTACGTTCAAAGTAAGCTTTATACTCTTCTTTAAAGCTTTCCACACCAGCTTTCATTTTCTCTATTAATCCGTCCGTGTCTTTCGTTTCCGGATCCCAATCGATATAAAGAGGACTGCGCTTCGTATGAACTAAATGATCAGGACAAGCCGCTCCAACTTGCGAAAGCTCTCGTGCATTGTGGCTGTTTACAAATTGAAGTACTTCATCTGCATCATCATAGGATAATAGCATCTTCTTTTCATCGCTAACTGCCCCGCGAATAATCGGCATTACTTTTGCAAGAATTCTCCTACGCTCTTCTACTGAAAGTGCTTCGTATTTTTGACCTCCAAATACAGTACTTTCATTCACTCGCTCATTGATATATTGTTCTGCCTCATTAATAACAGCAATCGTTTTTTCATAACTCTCCTTCGCCGTATCTCCCCAAACGACTAGGCCGTGTTTTTCCATTAACACTAGTTCAGCATTTGGATTATTTTTCACGCCTTCTGCAATCATTTTAGATAACGTAAATCCAGGGCGCACATACGGAACCCAAACGAAACGATTACCGTAAATCTCCTCAGCAATTTGTCTTCCGTTATGTGCGCAGCAAAGACTAATAATGGCATCTGGATGTGTATGATCTACATGTTTAAAAGGTAAGAAAGCATGCAATAATGTTTCGATAGACGCACGCGGATGCTTGCTGTCAATCATACAATGTGCTAAGTACTCTACCATTTCTTCGTCTGGCATTTCTTCGCGCTCCATTAATAAACGAATGTCTTCCATTCTTAAACCAGTAAAGTTTTGTGCTTTCATAGTCGCTAAATCAGATCCACTTCCTTTCACCCACATGACCTCTATATCATGACCGCGAAAATCTTTTTCAAATGTCTTTACCGATGTGTTTCCGCCGCCCCAATTACATACTGCACGGTCAGTTCCAATTAAATTCGAACGATACACTAATTCGTCTACTCCTTGCGATAATTGTGTTGCCTTCGTTTCGTTCCATAAACTTTTAACCATATTTTTACCCCCGTTATTTTTTATTGTTTTATTATTTTGGATACGAAAATAATGTGTATTTGTATGTTCAAGAGTTTCCTATTACTTGCGATTCTTTTCAGCACTACAGTTGGTACAATTTCATTCCAATTCAGAAAAATATGCTCTATAGTAATCCCCCGATATGCAATCAGGGGATCTTATCATTAATGGTATAATGGGCCAAAGTTTTGGCAGGCGCGATAATCTGCTGCTTCTGGGTCTTTTGTTCCGAACATACCCCATGCACTCGGTCTGAATATGTTCTCTTCTTTGACGTTATGCATATTTACAGGAATTCGGAGCATGGAAGCAAGAGTAATTAAATCATTGCCAATATGTCCGTAGCTAATTACACAGTGGTTAGCACCCCAATTGTTCATTACAGTGTAAACATCTTTAAAGGCACCTTCTCCTGTTAAATTTGGTACAAACCAAGTTGTTGGCCAAGTTGGATCGGTTCTTTCATCCAATACGTTGTGAACCTCTTTCGGTATTTCAACTGTGTAACCTTCTGCAATTTGTAAAACAGGACCTAATCCTTTTACAAGGTTGAGACGAGCTGCTGTTACAGGCATATTTCCCTTTGTTAAGAAATCACTTGAGAATCCACCTCCGCGGAAATAGCCAGTTGAAGCTGGTCTCCAAGAAGTCGCCGCTAGACAATTTTGAGCTTCTTCCTCCGTAATTTCCCAAAACGGTTTTATAGCAGGCTTTCCATCTTTCGTTTGTTGTCCTGTACCATCAAGCGCAGCGGAACCGGAGTTAATCATATGAATAAATCCATTTGCCGCCAATCCTTCCGGTTTATGCCCTGTCACGCGTTCTACCGCCTCCGGGCTCCAATACGTTCTTACATCTGCAAAAACTTGAGCCGTATTTGTTAATAAATGGCCAAATAACATCGTAACCCCATTTAAACTATCATTTTCAGTAGCCATAATGTATGGAGGTCGAATTCCGTTCCAATCAAAGGATGAATTTAAAATTGTTTCCATAAAATCACCATTCGGGAAATGGTCCGTCCATTGGCGTTGACCTTGGAAACCTGCAGAAATGGCGTTATGTCCTAATGCTTCTTCACCATAGCCAAGTTCCTCTAGTTTCGGATTTCCAACCATAAGATCTCTTGCAATTAACGTCATTTTAACGCTCGTTTCCCAATCTTTATTCTTTTGCTCCCTTGATCGTTGCATTTCTTCTGCATTATTATCTGGGCCTTCTGGACAATACTCCTTCACCCAATTTAAAGCCATTGCATATTCTTCCTTATCATAAATCTCTTCATCTATCCTTCTTACAAATTCAGACATGTCGATGTATTCATTTCTCATTCCTAAATAATCTTGGAAAAATTCAGGTTGGACGGAACTACCGGCAATCCCCATAGAGACAGATCCCATCGAAAGATACGATTTCCCTTTTAAAGTAGCAACAACAAGACCAGACTTTGCAAATTGGAGTAACTTTTCCTGCACATCTTCAGGAATGGATGTATCACTTAAATCTTGCACATCTTTCCCGTATATGCCGAAAGCCGGAATGCCCTTTTGATTGTGGGCAGCTAGGATAGCCGCAAGATACACTGCCCCGGGACGTTCTGTTCCATTAAATCCCCATACTGCTTTTGGAATATCGGGATTCATATCCATCGTTTCAGAACCATAGCACCAGCATGGTGTAACAGTGATAGAAACACCGACTCCCTCTCTTGCAAATTTTTCAGCCGCTTTAGCCGATTCAGCCACGCCGCCGATACATGTATCAGCAATGACACATTCTACTGCTTCCCCATTATAGTGACGCAAATTTTCAGTTAATAAGTTCGCTACCGATTTTGCTAGATTCATCGTCATATCTTCAAGAGATTCACGTACACCATTTCTTCTCCCATCAATAGTTGGTCTTATGCCGATTTTTGGTAATTTGTTGTAAAATCTATTATGAACAGTTTTCATTTTAAAACCCCTTTTTCATTACATTTTGGTCGATTATTTCGGTAAAACGGCCGTATGCTTCCTGCCATTCTGATTGATTTTGAGGTTGATAGTGCTTAACAGGAAACGAACTTTCAACAATGTCTCTACCTTCCTTTAAATCTTTTATTTTCCCTAGCGCAATCCATTGAGTTAATGCATTTCCAATCGCACTCGCTTCAACCGGTCCCGCTATAACAGGGCGGTTTGTCGCATTTGCGGTAAATTGACAAAATAAATCATTTTGAATGCCACCGCCGCCCATATGGATAACCTCTATTGATTTTCCAGTTAAAGCTTCCAGTTTCTCTAAGACCCACCTGTACTTCAGTGAAAGACTCTCCAAAATACAACGGAGGAAATTTCCTTCCGTTTCAGGCGGTTGTTGCCCACTCTTTATACAGAAGTCTCGTATTTGTTTCGGCATATTTTCTGGATTGAAGAAAGAAGGATCATCCGGATCTATGAAATGTGCAAACGGTTTTGTATGTCGAATCAATTCTGCCTCTTCTTCGTAAGTAAAAATAGTACCTTCTTTTGCCCAAACGGCTCTACATTCTTGCATGAGCCATAATCCCATAATATTTTTGAGCAACCGGAACTCGCCATCTGCCGTTCCTTCATTTGTAAAGCCCCATTCCAATGCCTGTTCAGTAATAACTGGATCCTTTACTTGAACGCCCATTAAAATCCACGTACCACAACTCATGAATACTGAATTTTCTGACTTTATAGGCAATGCAGCAAGAGCACAGGCAGTATCATGTCCCGTTCCAGCAATAACCTTAACAGGCTGTATACCAAATTCGTTGTGAATCGAAGAAAGCGTCGGACCAAGAGTCGTTCCTGGCATCACAATATTTGCCATGATTTCTGTAGGAAGGCTAAGCTCGGTCATAAGGGCAGTATCCCAATTACGCTCATGAATATGAAATAACGATGTCGTTGTACTTATCGTATATTCATTCGCCTTTATACCGGAAAATAAATAACTCAATAAGTTTGGTGTTAACAAAAGAGTTTTTGCCTTTTCCATTAAATCTGGGTTATTCTTTTTTATCGTATACAGCTGGCAAATCGTATTAATTGCTGCTGGTGTAACTCCCGATCGAGAGAACAAAACATCCCGCGGAATGACTTCCATAATTTCCTTTAGGCTATCATTTGTATGCGGATCTCTATAAGAATACGGATTACTAAGCAATTCACCTGTTTCAGAGAGAAGCCCGAAATCAACTCCCCACGTATCGATGGACAAACTTTCAATCGATTTATGCCCATTTCTAATACTTTTGCCAATTCCATTTTTCATCTCCTGAAATATCCTTAACACATCCCAATAGTAATGGCCTGTTGCGTAAACCGGACGATTGGAGAACCTATGAACCTCTTCAAGATAAAGACGTTTCCCATCAAATCCACTTACCATTAAACGCCCATTGGATGCACCTAAATCAAAAGCCCAAACTTTTTCCATTCATTCACACCCTTCAGAAACATGTAACTACTCCGCATCTTTTAATAGTTGTAATCTATATTTCTCGGAAGATAGATTTCTTAATTCGTGACATTCATCCTCTGTAAGCACTCTTGGCACTCCTATTGTCGATGCAATCGTATATACCTTTGCCGCTTCTTCTAGAATTTGCATAAGAAAATATGCTTCTTTCATTGTTTTACCAACCGTCAGAACGCCGTGATTTCTCATTACTACTACATCATTTTCTTCAATTACACCCGATACCGCGTTAGCCAAAACTTCTGTAGTCGGTATCATATAATCAAGGTAAGCAACGCTTTGAATCATTGCCGGAAAATCTGGGAATAGACTCGGAATCGTATGGCCAGTACATGATACCCCTACCGAATAACTTGGATGCGCATGTAAAACAGCTGTTATATCAGGACGCTTACGAAAACATTCCAAATGCATTAATATTTCAGAGGATGGTTTTAAATCATCCAATATCTCACCAGTTTCAATATCGACACGTACCCACTGATCGTCTTCTATCTCTTGCAAATCAAAACCGCTAGGAGAGATATACATGATATTTCCATCTCTCATACTTAAATTTCCACCTGCCCCTACTACAAGACCCGTTTGGACAATCTTATTTGCATATAATTTCAAATCATTGATTACACTCGCCAATGTTATACACCTCAGTTTCTATCTTATTTGCACCGCTAGTTTCGTTTTATATTTTATTGATATAGAACTTCCTTAATTTTTGGATCATCGATGTTCTTTTTATCGTACCAATAGAAACCAGTGTCGATTGTTTTTGATACTTGTTTCCCATCTAGGTTCTCAACAGCAGCTTTCACAGTTTCATAACCAATTCCAATTGGATTTTGTGTAATCGCGCCTGCCATTACGCCGCTCTTAATTGCATCAATTTGTAGTTTTCCAGAATCAAAGCCAACTACTACGACACTCTTTTTGTTCAATTCTTTAACAGCATTTACTACCCCAATTGCAGAACCTTCATTTGTACCGAAAATACCTTTTACATTTGGGTGCGCTTGCATAATTGCTTTAGCAGCGTCAGTTGATTTTAATTGATCACCGCTACCATATTGAATATCGACAATTTTGATGTTCGGATACTTTGATTTGATTGTATTTACAAAGCCATCTCGGCGTTCAACACCAGTTTTACTTGTCTGATCATGAGCAACTACTGCTACTTCCCCCTCGTCACCAATTAATCCAGCCATTTTCTCAGCTGCAAGAGCTGCTGCCGCTTTATTATCAGTTGCAGCTGTTGCTACAGGTATATCACCTTCAACACCTGAGTCAAATGCAACAACCGGAATTTTTTTGTTTTTTGCTTGTTCTAATAAAGGAAGAGCAGCCTTAGAGTCTAATGCAGCAAAACCAATCGCATCTGGTTTTTTATCAAGTGTGCTACGAAGCATCTCAACTTGTTTATCAACCTGCGCTTCTGTTTCAGGACCTACAAATGTAATATTCACCTTATATTCATCTGCTGCTTGCTCAGCCCCTTTTTTAACTGCCTGCCAAAACTGATGCTGGAAACCTTTTGAAATGATCGCAACATAACGCTTACCGTCATCTTTTGGAGGAGCACTACTATCCTTACTTCCCGTGCTTGCATTGTTTGAAGAACACGCTCCCATAAACATTGAGATTGCGAGAATTGACGATAAAACGATGCCTTTTTTTACTTTCTTCATCTAAAATTCCCCCTATACATTGTTTGATTTAAAAACAGTATCACCGTTAATTCTTTGCTTTTTTGTTTCGCAACACATCTGCGTAAACTGCTAATAAGATAACAGTCCCAACAACTACTGTTTGCCATTCTTGAGGCACTGAAAGGATTTGCAGACCATTCGTTAACACACTCATAATCAATGCACCAATTACAGTACCAAGAATTGTTCCTTTACCACCACTTAAAGAAGTTCCTCCGATAACGACTGCTGCAATTGCTTCTAATTCATATCCTGCTCCTAAAGCAGGCTGAGCAGAATTTAAACGAGATGCCATTATAATCCCTGCAACACCAGTAAAAACACCTGCAATCATGTAGATAATCATTTTCCACTTATCTACATTCACTCCAGAAAGACGAGTTGCTTCTTCGTTACTTCCTAGTGCAAATGTATATCTTCCGATTATCGTTTTATTTAAAATTAAGCTTGCGAAAATGGCCATTCCAAAAAAGATGAAAACTGCATTCGGAATAGCAAAACCAGGGATAATAGAACCCATCGCAATTTTGTTAAAGCTCGGTATAGAAGTAAAATAAATTGGAGTAGCTTTCGAAATAACAAGTGCCAATCCTTTCGCGATCATCATCATAGCTAACGTTGCAATAAATGGTGGAATCTTCAGTTTTGCAATCGCAGCTCCCGAAATCAAACCTACTACCGCACCTATTAAAATCCCTCCGATAACAGCTACCCAAACTGGTAAACCTAAGTTGACAGCAAAAACACCCGTCATAACCGAAGACAATGTCAATACGGTTCCACATGATAAATCAATTCCACTTGTAACAATAATCATCGTTGCCCCTAAAGCAAGGATGCCTGTAACAGCTGTTGATAGAAAGATTCCTATAATGTTATCAAATTGCAGAAAATTAGCTGAAGCAATTGAAAAAATGAAAACAAGTACGATTAAACTTGCAAATGCTAGCAGCTGCTGAAGAGCATTTGAATTTATCCCTTTCCTCATCTTCCCTTCAACTGGAAGTTCGACTACCTTTTGTATTTCCATTCCTGCTCACTCCTTTATCATCCGTTAATATCCATTACATAATGCGTTTTGTTGCAAGAGTCATAATCGCTTCTTGCGATGCTTTTTCATCATTTTTCAATTCTCCTGTTATCTTGCCTTCACACATGACAATTACACGATGACTTATTCTTAAAATTTCAGGAAGTTCTGAGGAGATCATAATGATTGATTTTCCTTGCTCAGCTAAATCATGTAGTAACTTATAAATTTCGTCTTTTGCCCCGATATCAATTCCGCGTGTAGGCTCATCAAAGATTAAGATATCTGAATCTCTAGTCAACCACTTGCCAATAACTACTTTTTGTTGATTCCCTCCTGAAAGGTTTTTCACTAATTGATTGCCTGATGGCGTTTTTATTTTTAACCTTTTAATTAATTCCTCAGACTGTTGATCAATTTTAGAACCATGCATCAAGCCAAGAGGTTTTACATAATCTTTCATGGATGCCATTGCAATATTTGTTTTGACATCCATCCCAACTAGAAGCCCAAACTGTTTTCGATCTTCGGACAAATAGCCAATTCCATGTTGTACTGCATCCGTCGGGCTTTTTATACTCAGCCTGTTTCCATTTATGAAAATCTCCCCTGAATCTAATGGGTCTGCCCCAAATATGGCGCGGGCTACTTCCGTTCTTCCAGCTCCCATCAATCCAGCAAAGCCAACGATTTCCCCCTTATACAGTTCAAAACTTACATCCTTTATCGTGTTCCCTCTCTTTAAATTTTTCACCTCAAACACTTTTTCTCGCGTTTTCTCTTTCATTTCTGGTTTTTGATTGTTATCAATTTTTCTTCCAACCATCATAGAAATAATTTGTTCAATCGTTGCATCTTTCGTGTTCATCGTTCCTACGTATGTACCGTCTCGCATAATCGATACACGGTCCGTAATTTTCTTTAGCTCTTCCATACGGTGAGAAATATAAACAATTCCCACACCGCCCTGCCGTAATTTCCGAATCATAACAAACAATGCATCGATTTCAGTATCCGTTAAAGCTGCGGTTGGTTCATCCATAATCAATACTTTTGAATCAAAGGAAAGTGCCTTAGCGATTTCCACCATTTGTTGTTTCGCAACTGTTAAATCCCCTACCAATTCTCTTGGATCTAAATGAATGTTTAACCTTTCAAATAGTTTTTTTGCTCTATTATTTAGTTCTTTTTCATCTAAAAAAAGATTAAATAACCCTTTAGGTTCTCTTCCAATAAAAATGTTTTGGGCAACTGTTAAATGCGGAGCTAAATTAAGTTCCTGATGAATAATGCTAATCCCAAGTCTTTGTGCTGCTTTTGTATCGGGTACCTCTATTTCTTTTCCTTCGTATGCAATCGTTCCAGTATCCCTTTGATAAATCCCTGTTAAAATTTTCATTAATGTAGATTTTCCGGCTCCATTCTCTCCCAAAAGTGCGTGAACTTCGCCTTTTTTCAATTCAAACCGCACGTTAGAAAGCGCTTGCACGCCAGGGAACGCTTTACTAATTCCATCCATTTTCAGTAGCAATTCACTCATCCCATCACCTACTACCCTATGATTTTTTAAATGAAACAATATATAAGTTTCATACTGCGCTAATCCGTAACCACGCCCTTTTTTAAAATGATATTGGCATAAAGAGTACTCTCACTCGTTGCAACGATTGCATAAGCCTTCTTTGCTCTCTCATAAAACGCAAAGCGGTCAATCATCTCAAAACTATCAAAATGAGTATCATATTGTTTAATCACTGCATCATACGTTTCCCAAATGGAGGGCGTGGTAGGATCCCCTTGTACAACCTTCATTAACGAAACGGAATGATCGCTATACGTATCGAGCGGAAAGAACTGCAAAATTGCCTGTAAAACTTCAAGAACCCCATGCCCTTCACATCGAATGAGCTTCTCTCCGCAAGAGGCAGCGGGGAAATTTCCATCCGCTAACACAATCTCATCCCCATGCCCCATTTCTAAAAGAATTTTCATTAAATCTGGACTAATTATTTTCGGTATTCCTTTTAACATTTCTATCTCCCTTCCAATTTTTATCTGAACGAAAATCATTATTTCTAATCGTTTTAACTACTTACACTTTGTGCATCTATTAGTAATTTCGGTGTAAATATTTCATTAAAAGGGCCTTCTTCATTATTTAAACGCTTTAGTAAAATATCACCTACTCTTTCTCCCATTTCATATGGTTTGTGAGCTACTGATATAATCCCAGGTGCTCGTAATAATTGCGCTGCTTCCACATCACCAAATGAAGCGATCACTATGTCCTCTGGTACTGAGTATCCTCTCTTCGTTAATTCAAGAAGAACACCGAATGCCATTTCATTGTTCAAGGTTAGAATAGCTGACGGTTTCTCAGTGAAATTAAGAAAATAATCAACTGCTTTCATTCCACCCTCTCTTGTGAAAGTGCTATTAAACGTGTAGTTTTCATCTTCCTGAATCCCGAACTCTTCCAAAGCTTTTTGAAATCCTTCATAGCGCTCTTTACCTGTACTAACGCTCAACAATCCATTCACAAGACCGATCGATCTATGACCCTGTTTTAAAAGATAACTCGTTAATGTATAAGCACTTTCAAAATTACTTTCTATAACTGAATCTAATTTTGGACCTCCAATCTCAACAGTCCGGTCAACTAAAACAATTGGTACACCGGCTTGATGAATACTTCTTACTCTTTCTTCACAACCTCCAGCAGTCGCCAACACAATCGCATCTACCCGTTGTTCCACTAGTAGTTGCAACAATTTATCCTCTTTTTTAGGATTTTCATGACTACTACAAAAAATAAGATTATAGCCCTTTTGCTGTACAATATCTTCAATCGCCTTTGAAATTGTCATGTAATACTGGTTTGTGATATCCGGAATCACAACACCAATCGTATATGTTTTATCTTGCTTTAAACTTCTAGCAATCGCATTCGGTTGATAATTAAGTTTTTTCACAGCTAAATAAACACGATCTTTAATGTCGTCACTTACAAATCCACTTGCATTTAACACCCGAGATACTGTAGCTGTAGACACATTCGCTTCCATTGCAACATCTTTAATTGTAGACTTAGCCATTTCATCACTCTTTCTAAGTTTTCAAGAAATCGTTTACTTCAGTTTCGTTTAAAGCTTTATTTCATCCATGTAAACGATTACTTAGTAGTTTACATGGATAATAATAATTTAATTTTCAAAATATTTCAACACTTTTCGAAAACATTTTTTTCACAAAAAATATACCTACTCATCAGATAACCTGTAAAATATGAAAAAGATCATTTTTTTATGATGAAATGTGCGTTTTTTACACTTATATTCTATGGAAAGAACGCCGTAACATCGTTCTATTACGAAGATTCGTAGTACAAAAAAAAGAACCTACTCGTGTGAGTTGGCTCTTTCTCAGCTTACTAATACAGATAGATTTTCTCCCCTTATTTTATAAGCTCTCAAATGTTCCTCTATTTTTCTCTCGTCATCTACTAGACTCATCGTCTTTTTAACAAAGTTCCAATTTAAACTGCCGGATAACCATAGCAATGAAGAAAGTCTTTTATAATCATTTGAAGTTAAAATGTTATTAGCTCCATACCCTTCTAAAAATGCTCTAGCAACTTCCGAACATACTTTATGCGACTGTATTCCTTCTATCCGGGAGTACCATTTTATTAAAAAGGCTAATCCTTCCATACGATCAACATATCCAATCGATTCAAAATCTATAATTCCTTTTACACATTGATTTGCATCCCATATGACATTTAAAGGATTTAAATCTGTTTGTACTATATACTCTAAATCATTCGTATGTGCACATTCTATATGATACTTAGCTAAATCCATATATCTCTGCAATTGCTTGCATGTACCACCTTTATTTTCTAACAGTTTTATAAACTCACCATATCCATCTAAATGAGATTTCTTTTGAAAAGTTGGGCTTTGAAATGTACTAGAAATATCATGTATCTTTCTTGCTTCCTTTCCAAAGACTTCTGCCATCGTTTCTGTACAATGAGTAACATGTTCCCCTTCCATCCAAGTAGACAATACAAACCGGTACTGTTCATCATTCCAAGTGACAAATGTAAATGACTCTCCCGCCCTATTCTCCTTAATCTGCATAAATGGGATTCCATGCTCTCGTAAATAATACGTAAAGCGTACTTGCTCTTTCAATTGTTCATTTGATAACGCCCCAAAGGCCGGATTGATTGTTCGATCGCTATTTATAAACCGTGCGGAATACCGATTCCCATTCACCATGATTTTATAGTGTAAATCTGTATGCCAACTGTTCTTATGTAATTCTTCTTCCACTAGTAGTGAATGAATTTCTTTAAAGTAGTTTATTACTATGTCTTTTATTATGTGTTTCATCCTATTCTCCTTACATACAAAAATTCATTTTTGTACTTCCTAATAAAAACCTTTTAAAGTGAGAATTTTTAAGATACACCTAATATATTCAAATAGAGAATCCTATCCTACTGTGAGTAATAATACAGTTATATAATTTTGCCGCCAAAATTACAGTAGCCTTCTATCTATGTAGATGAAAGAAGGCTACTAAATCTTTTTAAAAATCTAGTTATTTCATAGTGAATGTATTATTGATTAAATAATACATTTGTTTAATACAAGTACTAAATAAGAAAAATTAACCGTCATAATGCAATTAACAAATTGAGGATTTTCATTTAAACTTTATAAAACTCAAATGTATTTTTCTCTAAACATATTGTTTCATCAGAAGTTTTGATAATTATATCAAAACGCTGACTATACGAATGCATAAATACTTCATATTGAATCCGGCGTTCTTCATGAGACTGCCTTAAATAATTTATATCGGCTCCCCTTTCAGCTATATCCCGGCTTGATCTTCTCATTAGTTCCGTTTCGCCATCTGTATAAAAATAAATTTTCAAATCAAATAAATCAGGATTAATAAATGCGGCGCTCATTCCTTCCACAATCGTTACTTTATTTTCCGAAGAAATCAACTTACTTTTCATATAATGCGTATCTATCGTATAAAAATCTAGCCCCGCTCTAATCATATGAATATCTCTTTCTAAAGCTGCCAAATGGTGCGCCGCTGGATGACAAGCTGTCATTTTATAACGATGATTTTCATTTTGATATGTATAGTGAATCACTGCATGCTTGCGGATATCCGAACTAACAATGTAAGGATCTGTATTAATATAATTTACTTCATTTTGATTTAGTAGCTTTACGAGTCTATTAGTAAACGTCGTTTTTCCAGCTGCACCATGTCCTGAAATACCGATAACAATTTGTTCATCTCTCATCTTTAACCAATTAATGATTTCTTGTAACAACTTATCCATCATTCTCCCCCTTGCGCTAATATACTACCCTTTATTTTAATATCTAAAAATCCTTTTATTTAATTATACATAAAAAGGAAAAGATAGTGTGATTATTCATCATACCATCTCTAATTCTAAACAACTTTATGATTTTTTAAATGACTTTATTATTTGTGAACACCTACATGATTAAATACATTTCTAACTTTATCAATCCAATAGAATATCCTCTATTTTTCGGTAATTTATGCGAACCAATACAGTCATGACTAATAAAGGAAAGAGCCAATCTCCTATACGAT
The DNA here is from genome assembly GCF_022663605.1 of Bacillus cereus group sp. BfR-BA-01379. Taxonomy (NCBI): domain Bacteria; kingdom Bacillati; phylum Bacillota; class Bacilli; order Caryophanales; family Bacillaceae; genus Bacillus; species Bacillus cereus group sp. BfR-BA-01379. The sequence continues at coordinate 52,847 of NZ_JAKUFT010000006.1, read as the reverse complement.
AGAAGATTGGCTCTTTCCTTTATTTACTCCCCTGTTTCAGAAAATCGCTTTATACGTTCCCCAATTTCATCGCGAACACGTTGAAATTCAGACCACTCTTTTCCTGCTGGATCATCGAATCCCCAGTGAACACGATTTACGTGCGGAGGTGTCGAAGGACAAACAGAATCTGCATGACTACAAAGCGTAACAACTAAATCAGCGTTATTTAAAATGTTTGCATCAATTATATCTGATGTTTGATCTGTTATATCAATATTTACTTCTTTCATCGCTTTAATAGCATTTGGATTTACTCCATGTGCTTCGATTCCTGCAGAATATACATTCCACTTATCTCCTACATATTGTTTGCACCATGCTTCTGCCATTTGACTTCGGCATGAATTTCCTGTGCATAAAAAGTAAATTGTCTTTTTGTTTTCCATGTTGTTTTCCGCCTTTGTTTTTAAATTTAGACTGGTTGATCATTAAAATATTTACGCTTAAACCAAAAAGCGACGTTTACAAGTGCGATCATTACAGGTACTTCAACTAACGGTCCGATAACAGCTGCAAATGCTGCGCCCGAATGAATACCGAACACACCAACTGCTACAGCAATCGCTAACTCAAAGTTATTACTACCTGCTGTAAATGCTAACGTTGTTGTCACCGGATAGTTTGCACCAATTTTTCTTCCCATAAAGAAAGAAACAAAAAACATGACAATAAAATAGATTAATAACGGAATTGCTATTCTTACTACATCTAATGGTACGCTAACTATCATTTCCCCTTTTAAAGAGAACATAACGATGATTGTAAATAGCAATGCAAGTAATGTAAGTGGACTAATTTTAGGTATAAACACCTTTTCATACCACTGTCTTCCTTTTAACTTAACGAGTACAAAGCGTGTTAACATACCTGCTATAAAAGGAATTCCCAAATAGATAAATACTGATTTCGCTACTTCTCCCATTGTAATATCGACAATAGCCCCTTCAATGCCTAACCATTCTGGAATGACTGTTACAAACACGTATGCATAAACAGAGAAGAATAGCATTTGGAATACGGAATTAAAAGCCACTAAACCTGCTGCATACTCTTTATCCCCATCAGCTAGATCGTTCCAAACGATTACCATGGCAATACAACGTGCTAAACCAATCATAATGAGTCCGACCATGTATTCTGGCTTATCAGGAAGAAAAATTATTGCTAAAACAAACATAAGTACAGGTCCGATAATCCAGTTTTGTACTAAAGATAAAACCAATACTTTTACATCTTTAAATACACGGCCCATTTCCTCGTAACGAACTTTCGCTAATGGTGGATACATCATAACAATTAAACCGACAGCTAGCGGGATAGACGTTGTTCCAACTTGTAATGTATTTAATCCGTCTACTACACTAGGAAACACAAACCCTAAACCAATCCCAACAGCCATAGCTAGAAAAATCCATAGTGTTAAATATCGATCTAGAAATGATAAACGTTTCATTTTATTTTCCATCTCCTATTAACAACAAGAATTTTTTTCTACTACGTTAGAAGTCGTGCAACAAGATGACTCTTCAATTTTATGAACATCACTCTGTGCTTTCGTATAAAAGAATTCCCACTCGTTCCCATCAGGATCTGTTACCCAAAACTTATCTTGTACTGCATAGCAACAAGTCGTATCCATCTCATCACGCGCAAAGAAACCTTCTTTTTCTAATCTTTCTTTATGTAATGTAATTTCTTCAGCTGTATCCACTTGGAAACCGAAATGATTTACTTGATTTCCCTTCACTTCATCTCGTACGTTCAGCGTGAAATTAAGTCCTGGCGTCTCTAATAAAAATTTTGCATAATCTACTTTCACCTTAACTGGTGACACACCAAATACCTTTTCGTAGAATTCGATAGACTTCTCTAAATCCGTAACATTTATACCAACGTGAACATATTTCATAGCTTATTCCTCCTCTTTACATGTTATTAATCAATTTTTTTTGATTAATAGTACAAAATTTTAACAGCAACTACCTTTTCCTGTTTTTCTAAAGATACAGCACAATTCTTCTGATAATAAATTATTTACTTCCGCATCATTTAAATCATAATAACTCCACGTACCTTTTGTTTCTTTTACAATTAAACCTGCATCTAATAAAATCTTTAAATGATAGGACAACTTAGATTGCGTCATTTCAAAAATCTCTGTTAAATCACATACACAAGTCTGGCCTCGCTGACAAAGTTCATACATAATCTCTAAACGCTTCTGGTCTGCTAATGCTTTGAATTTTTTCTCATAGAGCTGAAAATCTTGCGCCACTGTAATACCCTCTCTCTTCATCAACTTTTTTTGATGTTTATAGTATATACGTTGTTGAGTTCTTTATGCAACTTATTAATCAATTTTTTTTGATTAATATAACGAAATGTAAAGGCTATTCCAAAGAAATCAAAAGAGCCCCCTTGTATGAGTTGGCTCTTTCGTTTTCACTTTTACTCTATTTAACAACGAAAATCATTAATCTTCGTAATTAGTAATGAATCACTTTTACCATTTGTTGTACTAAATCCTTTTCCGTTTTTTGAATATCGATTAGTTTATCGTTTAATTCGTCATCATCAGTTTGCCATTTACCGTTAGAAATTTGTAAAACGAGTCCGCTTTTTGTAACTAGTTTACTTCTTTCCGATAAACGAACGTTGCTATATTGCGAATCACATAGTGCTGGAATACTCTCTATAACGACTTTATATATCGGGTTAATATGTTCTGCTCGCAAACTCACACCACTTAACTTTTCTATTAACAGTTGATCCTCATCCTCATAGGAAAATATCATTCTCTTCCCTGTTAATATAGTTGGGTATTTAACAAAATAATATTTCCAGTTTGTTGGATTCCATTTTTGTTCTTGAATTAAATTTCTCAATTTGTTCTCAATAATATCGTCTTCAAGTGTTATTAATTTCTCTAGAAAATTTTCATAATGCACTTGTAAATTTGGATCGTAAGTCGTCCATATATATTCTTTTACTGTATCTCCTCCAAATATATATCGAGGTCCTAAATTTGTATAGCCAATTTTATGCGCATAGTCTCCAATTGCTAGAAAAGCTCTTGAAACTAAAGATTGGTTTGTACTTAATAGTTCTTGCATCATATCGTACAGTTTTTCAGGATATTTTTTAAAGATTGGTAGTACGACCATTAATGCGCCTTTGAAGTATATATTATCCTCTAGCTTATATAACCACTCTTTCAAATCTGGTCTTTCGAGGATTAATTGAACTTTTTCTTGTTCATGTCTTACACTAGCATCACTAATTTTAGAGAACATTTTTGGTGAAATATCTAAAATTGCTTCATGTACAGGTTTTTCCGATTCCACTAAATAATCAATGAAATCAAATATAGTAGGAATTGTGTCATAGCGCATGTTTGACGTGAACCTTCCATCTTTCGCTTGTCTAATTCGATTGACTATATTCCGAACAAGTCTTAATAATTCAATTGCATCACCCCTCTTATAAACTTTCGATTGGATGATCGCATATAAATAAATTCGTTCTGGCCATGTAAGGTTATCCTCTTCGAGCAAAGCTTTAAAGTAATTTCTTTCATCTGTAAATAAATGAATTTGTTCGTGTATAGCAGAAAACTCGTTTTCAATCTGTTCTGCATCTTTCCAAATCGTAAAGATGTCAAAAAGAAACGTAACATTTTCTTCCTCTTTGTAAATGGTTCTCAATTCTTTAAAATTAGTATAATCTTTATTAAACGTATTTGGCGCAACTGTACCTATTCTTGAGATTTTGCTCGAAGAAATGAAATTAAATAATCTCAAAAACGGTTTATCTAACGTCTTCGAATCATCTAAATAAGGCCATAAGAAATCTGTCCATTCTTTATCTAATGTAAAAGAAAATTCTTTTGCCTTATCGTTATAACCTAGTACTTCTAATAGTTGTTCAAATTGTGCTCTAAAATTTTCAAAATCGCTTAAAGCTCGGCCACGGGCATTCATTTTAATATATAATTCTTCACCTGATCCAATGTTATTTAAATCTTTAAATGTGAAGAAAATTGGACATTCTTTTCCACTTAATACTTCTAATAACCCATCCTCTACTTTATAAAACTCTTCATGGATTTTATCTAGCATTCGAAGCATACCATCTACTGTAGGGTCAAACTTCCATTTATATTGATACCATTTTTGAGCTTCAATCACTTTTGATAAAGGTTTATCATCATATTCAATTGAATTGCGAACTAAATAATATACAAAATCTTTAGCTGTTATCCTCGTTTCATAACTAAATTTTTCTAATATAGGCTGCATATCGCCGCTTTCTTTTATATTCAAATACCAATGTAGTAAAAATAATGTAGTTAATCGTTGTTGACCGTCTAGCGGCAGTAAAGTTTCTTTACCTTCACGGTCTTCAATTGTTCCGTATATAAAATCAAAATCTAAAGGTTTCCCTTCTAATAAAGCTGCTTTTATATTTTCTATTAAATTTTCCCGTACTAAAGTGGCTTTATCATCCTCTCGTCCTTGCGCATAATCCCGCTGTATCATCGGAATTACTATTCTATAACCTTCAATTAATTGGGCAAATGTCATTATCAAAGCTGTATCACTCCTTTAGCTTGCAATATCAAATCATTGAATTCAGATTCAATTGCTTTTACATATGCTTCACCATCTTCAAGTGACCATAACTCATATTGCGTTACTTTATCGCTATAATACTTCATAAATGTATTGCGAGTCGCTAAAGGGATATAAGCTCCTGATTTGTCATAATTTATCAATCGCTTATATTTTACTGGGTAGAAGTGATTGCTTAGGCTACTATTTGTTCCTTGATCTAGTAACACTAAATTGTCTAAACCGTTACTTTCACTTAAAAAATCATCATTTGTTTTTTCTACTACCTTTTGAAAAATCCCATTAAATTTCTCTTCCGTCAACTCTTCTAAAGAGACTGTTTTTAAATCTTCTACAAGTTTTTTATAACAACTCAATCCTTCTAACAAATTAATAGTCCCTTGCACCCAAACGCTCCACTGTTCTTTCGTATTTAATCCTTCTGTACTTTGAGCATGAATATGTTCTAAACTCCATTTACTTTCCAAATAATATTCAAAAGGAAAATAAGCATCAACATTTTTTTGCTTTAAAACAATTAAAATATTAAACAGTAATAACACTTTTCGTATCTCTACTTTATCGTGATAATAATCAAGTTCTCTTAAATTAATAGACTCGATTTCTTTTGAAATTCTTTGTTTTATTACAAGTTTAAAATGTTTTTTATCGTTAATACTATCACTTCTATATAAAGTAATATACTCAGTAATATTTTTATATTGAGTAAGATAACCTAGCAAATGATAACATGCCCTATCTTCATACCATTCTTCAAGTAAAGCAAAATCCGCAATAATTTGGCGCCACACCGTTTGAATATCCTCTTCTTGTAATTTATAGAATGTATAATACGGATCTGGATTATGTGAATTCACATAATTCGCCGCAATATCAAATAGAAATTCGATTCGATTTATGTAATTTTTCTTCTTGCCTAAAAACCTCCAAAAACGCTCATTTTGTAATCGATGCTCGATTTCATCCCATTGTGTTGAAATCATTGGTCTTTCATAAGAAGACGTTTTCAAAATTAAAGCAGCTTTTAATAACTCCGAATTCGTTAATTCGATTTTCCCGCTATTTAACCGACTAAACACCTCGCGTACTTCAACATCCTCTCCCACTTCATACCAAATTACTTTCACTTGTTCACCTAGCATAATAGAAAATTTATTTTTAAAAGTACGCCCATTTTGACGCTTTTGTTCAAACCATTCTTTTATAACTGTATAAGCCTCTTTAAAAAAGTGATAGTCTATATTTTTAATAGAAGTTTCTTCATTATAATTTTCAGCTATATTTTGAATAAACTCCGCACTCTCTGGTCTTGTTGCATAAGTAATTGAAAAAGATTCTTCTTCTAAATATGCATGAATTAATGCAATTGTTGTTAAACGTTGTTGACCGTCTATTACTTCATAACCATCTTCACATTTTCGGATCACTAATGGCTGTAAACAATAAAACATATCATCTTTTTGATAATACTTCTTCATAAATTCTTCTAAATCATTTAATAAATTTTGAACTTGATTCTTTCCCCATCGATAACCTCTTTGATACGAAGGAATAAAGTACTGTTTATCGTCAACTAACTCATTGATGGATTTCAATTGAATATCTTCTATCATTACTTCACCTACCGACATCATTTTTTGAATCTTTCAAACAACTAACTTAAAAGTTTATCTACCATTTTCATATTTGCTGAAATCACAAAATATCCCATATTTTCATTATACACAGAATGGAAAAAAGATATTTTTTATTTTGAAATCCCTAAATTAATTAGCATGTTCTTCCCTAAAAACCCATAAAAAAGGAGTGGTTAAAGCCACTCCTTTTAATCACTTATCCTTGATTCCTCTGCGCCTCTCTAACAGCCCTTCTTCCACAATTAATCGATACGCCGTATTTACTAGTGCTTTTGCCGATGTAATTAATGCTTTATCTCCTAATTCTCTGAACGCGCCGCATCAATATCTTTAAATAAGCCTGCTTTTACATAAATACGATACGTTTGAGGAACTAAATCAAGCGATAGACGAGTACATTCAGTTTTAAATTTATGACCGATTCCAAAAATGCTTAATCGGCCTCAGCCGACGATTAACTCAAGTACCGATTTCGGATGACCCCCATGTGATGAAGTTCGTGTCCTGCGATGCCGTACGCGAGGGCGCGCACCGTAATGCCTAGGTCGTTGGCTGTGCCCTTGCGGGTCCACGCCTCCGCCGGTAGCCCGCGCAGCAATGTGATCGTTGATTGCCGTACGGCCCGGTAGTCTTCGGCCAATTGCTCGGTTGTCCAGCTTCCGAAAGGAGGTATGAACAATTCCTGATCGAAACCGGTCAGAGGCGTCTGGTCCCCTCTTGCGAACCGGAGCAGGCGGTAGGTCATGACGCGTTCCGCGTCTGCAATGTGGCCCACGACTTCTTTCAGCGTCCATTTTCCTTCCGCATACCGATATGCGGCCTGGCTTTCGGTCAACGATGCCAGGAGCTCGGTCATTTGCTTTTCCTGGGCGAGTAGAATATCGATGATGTTACCGTCCGGTACCAAACGGATATATTCGCCGGAGTCCCCGGCGTACTCTTCTTCTGACGGTCTTTGATTCATGCGTAGTCACCTCTTTATGTAGATATAGGAATTTACAGCACTCGTCTATGTCTAATAAATTCTCGAAATGATAGAACTTCCCTTCTAATAATTGAGGATAAGCAACTATTTAGTTTGTCGGTCGCCACACTATCATGATTCGTTAGCACAATAAGCAATGCTAATCAATCATGCATAAAAATTATCTGTTATACAATATTTCGAAGTTATTTATATATAAAGGTAACACCTTCTTTTTTAATTTAAAGGTGGATTTTCAATTATATTTTGAAATGAATCGGAGTAAAACACACTAGTTTAACTACTTTTTTATACATCATTGATATAGCGAAGATCCCTAGAATCTCTGCTATATCAATGATGTATAAAATCTTATATAAGTGATAGATAGACATAGAGACAAAAAATTTAGTAAAAACAAGGATTCTATGAAAAACTCGCTACCGATAATAGGACGTTATGTTAACCTCACATGTATAGAATATACAAGAAAAACACGACACATCACTTTTTAAATGGTATAATAAGGAAAAAGAAAGGTGAAAAACTAATGGAAGACTCTATGTTTGCGTTTCGAGTTGTTTTTAATGCACTAACATCATTCTTTTCCAACGGGGTCTGGGTCGTTTTGTTCTTCTTCTTGTTAAATAAAACGTATGAAAACAAAACTTTCAAAACAGCATCGAGTATTATTACTGTTGTTGTCTTAGTATTTTATTTGTTTTATTGCATTCGGAATAGCATGTAATGCCTTTCTTTGAATAAGGTAGGGAAATCCCCCAGTATCCAAGACTAAATTTTACCCATACATCATTTTTTGGATCTAGCTCTTGAAGATAAAAACTATTTAATTTTCAAGGAACAGTTATTAACTTAAAACTTATTATACGAGGAGAGTGTATCATGAAAAAAATATGCTTTGTATTAATTGTCGACGCTGGTATAAATTATGGTTCAATATTTTCTCTACCATTTTTAAGGAATCAGGATGATTTGAAGGAATATTTTTCTAAGTATTATGATATTTCAATTAATTATATTAGGGATAAAAACTCAGTTGACTATTTGGTAGTTCCCAAACCGTGTCCACCTTTTGATAATGAAAATAATCTTCCAATAATTGAAGTACCAGCAATCTTATTTATGGAAAAGGATTTTGAAAAAATAAAGACTTATATAGACAATTATTTTTCTAATAACCCATAAAGAAAATAAAAGTACAGTAAAAAGAAGTCCAATAAAAAACGAGTGGCGTAGAATATTTCTATTAATCATTTGTTTTTTATTATATTTACATATATTTTTTAAAAGAGAATTATAGACGTTCTGAAAAAGATTAATTATAACAAGAACAGTGTTCGTACCCCAATAAGAGGGGTTTACTTTACTTCCAATAACAAGAATTATGTAAATAAGCTGTCCATGTGGACAGCTTATTGTTTTTTTGCTTAGCATGCAAAATTCGTGTCTTGTTGGCGGTAGCCCATTGCCATCAACCTAAGCTTTTGAGATACCCCCCAGTTATTTATGAGAATTCAGCTCATTTTATCGTTTTGGGGAACAATCAATTTCTTAAGTTGATGGGTATGTGATAATGCTTCCATTTGAACAAATTTTCCTTTTCCATACCGATCACACATCTTTTGTAGAGTAATATTATCAGCATATCCCAGTTTAAGAGGTTACTTACAAAATATTTAAAATTTTTTCGCAAGAATCCTCCGAAATGCAATACGGACTTTAAATATTTTCATTTATAATTCTCTATTTGTCTATACTTTTCATACCGCTGTTGTATAAGCTCTTCCGAGGATAATAGTATCAATTTTTTTAGAGATGATTCGATTACAGATTCAATCATTTTTGCCTGTGATTTTATATCATTTTGTGCTCCACCTTTAATTTCAGGAATGATTTCATCAATAATTCCTAAATGTTTTAAATCTTTTGCTGAAATTTTCATATGTTCAGCAGCTTCTGGAGCATACTTAGCGTCCTTCCATAGGATAGATGCTGCTCCTTCTGGCGAAATTACCGAGTACCATGAATACTCTAACATATGGATATGGTTACCGACACTAATACCAAGAGCTCCACCACTTGATGCCTCTCCAATTACAATACAAACAATTGGTACTTGAAGTGTAGTCATTTCAAATAGATTTCGAGCTATCGCTTCAGAAATTCCACGTTCTTCAGACCCTATCCCTGGATAGGCGCCTATTGTATCAATAAATGTAATAATAGGGCGATTAAATTTATCAGCTTGTTTCATAAGTCTTAGCGCTTTTCTATAACCTTCTGGATGTGCCATTCCAAAATTTCTTTCTATACTTTCCTTTGTATTTCTACCTCTTTGATGACCAATAACCGTAACGGGCATTCCTTTAAATTTTGCAATACCACCTATCATTGCTTTATCATCACCATATAATCGATCACCATGAAGTTCGAGAAAGTTTGTAAACAATAAAGGTATATAGTCCATTGTCGTGGGTCGGTTACGTAGCCTTGCAATTTGAACTCGTTGAAAAGGTGTAATATTAGAATAAATTTTATCTTGCATTTTATTTAAACGTTTTTCTAATTCATGAATTTCTGACGATAAATCTACATTATTTTCTTTCATAATTTTCTTTAATTCATCAAATTTCTCTTTTAATTCAATAATAGGACGTTCAAAATGCAAACTCATTTTATCCTCCAAATGTTATGACTTACCTCACTCTAATCAAAAGGCTTAGAAATAGAATCAATAAATAATTCAAAACCATCCACAACTATTTTTTGTTCTGATTCTGATAAATTATTGAGAATACTTTGATAAAATGCAACGGATTGCTCTCTTAAGCAATTAACAGTTATGTGACCTTTTTCTGTGAGGTGCAGAAAAATTTCTCTTCTATTTTTTTCATTTACTTCACGATAAATAAGCCCCTTTTTTACTAACTTATCTACCAATCTACTTACAGTTGAAGTCTCTAATCTAAGTTTATTGGATAGTTGCCAAACAGTTAGTTTTTCCACCTCTAGTTCCTCTAACGCCATCATTTGAGAAGTTGGTAAAGGTTTTTCAAATGGTCCATTGGGCAAATTTTGAGATTCAAAAACCCCAGTTATTATAATCATTTTCTTAATATCTGTTCTTAGTTTTAAGGCATCTTCTCTTTTCAAAAAGGTCACCCTCCTACAACTAATGTATCATACATCAATTGTATTATACATGAATATGATTTTTTCACAAGTTTAACGTAAGCCAATATTACAACATGGACGAGATATTTCTTCTTGTTAAAATGGTATAAGTGGATTGTTTTCTACAAATGGCAGAACATCAATTATGTATCAGGGGCCTTTATGGGGTACCGCTCATCGCAATCAATCTAAGAAAATAAAACTACCCAAAAAACGAAAATTTTGTGATAACTTGTAACAAAATGCTCATTTTTTCGTTTTGAGGTATTTGCGTTTCTTATTCTGATAGTGATGGGGCGGGCTCCCACACAGTACGATTTTATTTCAAAGACACAACGATCTTACTACAAACTTTTTATTTATCTCACACTCTCATCCGATAGTATTACTATTTTTTATTACTAATGTTGCCGTTTCACTCGGATGGCTAAGAGGAAAATGATGGCCATATGGAACAAAATCAACCTTACCAAGATGCGATGGAGCAGAATAACCTCTGTCATAATCCCCCCAAATAATGTGAAGATTATACTTTGTTACTTCATTGAAATTACCTTGATCGTTTTTCAGTAGTAAACTATTAAGCTGAACCGTAGTATTTAAAATTCTAGGAGAAGTAAAACTGTTACTTATTTTTTCGATATAATGTTCAGGGATGCTCTCCATACTTTCAAACAAACCATTACTTAATAAATAACGCTCTATCAAATTAGTAGTTGCCAATTTTAATGTCCATTTGTTCATAAATTGGGGAACATTTAGCGATTTAGCATTTTTTTTAGCAATAGGCGGCTGAAGTAAAGTGATTGAATACTTCTTATCTATGTACTCTTGTACCAATGCTTCCAGAAGAATAAACGCACCGAATGAATGACCAATTAGATGTGCCCCATTCGTAGCTTTCTCTAATAACTTTTTCACTACATTCAAATAGATATCTAGAAGATTTTTCTCTTGTTTAAAAGGAGAACGTCCCAAACCTGGAAGATCCAAGATCCATACAGGTTGACCAGTTTTTTCATGAAGCTCTTGTCCTAAAGGAAATAAATCCTCTCCATCACTCAATAAACCATGTAATAAAATAAACGGTTTACCCTCTCCTTGTAATTGGTAAAGGGTAGTGTTATCACATAGTGTTCGTTTAAATAAATGATTATGCTGGCCATTTTGATGCATCATTCGATAATCCAAATCAGCTACTACGGCAGGGAAAAATTTCATTACACTCGTCTTCTTAAACCAATCTCCTCCCATAATTTTTTTCGCTGAAACATTTGAAAATTTTCGTTTTGTAATAAAATTCAGTCCATCAGAAGGAATTTTTGTTATTTTACTTACTCCACTATTCATAATTGCTTTCATAAGTGGCATTGGGACAGAGATTTTTGGTGCCCTCATATTCATACTTTCCGACATAATACTTAATAATTCAGCAATGTTCTGATCGTGCTGTTTGTCTTCAACAAGTGTATATGTTTGTATAGTCGGTTGCTCCAATCTGAAAACCTGCACAATAAACTTCGCAAGCTCATCGTTTGAAATAAGTGGTAACCTATATCCCTTACCTCCAGGAATCACTGGCATGAGCCCTCTTCGCATACTCATCACAAGCAAACCTAATCCTGCTATCTGCTCTGTACTCCCTGTTTTGCTACTACCGACTACAGTTGGCGGATTAATTACAGAAAGCGGATAACCTACTGCTGATGCCTGGTGACGGATATAAAGATCTGCTAAAAATTTTGTTCTCTCATATGGATTTTTCATTTTCAAATAATTGTTTCCTTCTTTAAACACATCAATTGCAATCTTGCTATTTTTATCATCAAAGGGACTCATATAACCTACAACATGAATAAATTGTTGCAAGCCCTTCAATTGATGAATGCTTTTAGCTAATTCACTAATGTGTTTGGCGCCATTTAAAAATACGGAAGCTGCCTCTTTACTTGTCGCTTGAATATCCATGGGGCCTCCTGCGTGAATAATCACATCCGTTTTCAATACCCTCTCCTTATCTTCAGCACTTAGACCTAAATCTACTTTCGTCAAATCACCTTCAATAAAGTGCAGAACTGCCTTTTTTAAGATGCCTCTTTCTTGAAAAATGCGTGTTGCTTTACTTTTCGATCTCACTAAAAGAAGAATTTTAACATCCTCTTTGGCTAATTCTTTTACTAATTGCTTTCCAATAAAGCCTGTTCCACCAATTAAAAATACTGTTCTCATATAAACTCTCCTTTTTAGTACTATTCAGTACTAATTTGATGTAAAAAAAAAGCTTCTTTTATCGAAGCAATTTTAAAAAATGATCTGCTGTTTTCGTAATTACAGTTGCATCCTTCAATGTTTCTGAAATAAATAAAGCTCCTTCAAGATTTGTAATAAAAAGTGATGCAACCTCATCAATATTAATCGTATTTCTGAATTCTCCATTCTCTACCCCTTGTTTAAGTAATAGAGAAACTTTCTTTTGTAATCCTGTAAAAAAAAGACCTATTTTTTCTTTTATTTGCGTGGCCTGTTTAGGACTTTGAATATAAAGAGTAATAAATGGACAGCTCCCCTTATACTCTCTCGACTGAACTCCTTGTGATAATTGCTTTAAAAACAGTTGGATACGATCTTCAACTAAAAATTGGTTCTGAGAAAGTACGTCATCAATTGCAGATTGATACATTTCAATCCAATAATCAACGACCCCTTCTAATAATACTTCCTTATTAGAAAAGTGATAATACACATTAGACTTGGAAACTTTGCTTACACGTACTAATTCATCCATACTTGTATAAGCAAACCCTTTTTCTAAAAATAATGTTGCAGCTACTTCAATCACACGTTTTTGATTCATTAATTTTACCTTTGTCATAACTAGAACTATATAGTACTAATTTAAATATTGCAAGCATTTATGTTAATTTTGAAAAAATTTAATTAAAAAAGTTCCACTAACATTGATTTTACTGCAAAAAATCTTAGCATCAGCGTTACGCAAAAAAGAAAAGGAGTGGATCCCCCCACTCCCTTTAACCATCTATCCTTGATTCCTCTGTGCCTCTCTAAACTCTTCCTTTACCTTCTCTAACAACCCTTCTTCTGTAATTAATCGATACGCCGTATTTGCTAGTGCTTTTGCGGACGTAATTAACGCTTTGTCTCCTAATTTTGAACGTGCTGCTTCTCTAAATTCATTCGTATGTGCAATTAAATCGTCTGGACCAATTTTAATGTACGGATGAATTGTCGGTACGACTTGGCTTACATTTCCTGCATCTGTTGAACCAATGCCAAATCTTTCTTTCCGATTTACGTCTTCACCTTGTAATTCTAGTTCTTCGGCTACGACGTCATTAAATGTTTTTGTTACGAGTAGTTCATCGATTTCATTTTGGAATTGATGGATTTTCACTTTCGTACCTGTTGCTAGTGCTGCTCCCTCTGCGATGTTTCTTACTTTCTCTGTTACTTCCGCACATCTTTTTCTCGTCGCTGCGCGGATGAAGAACCTTGCTGCGGCGTAGTCAGGAATAATGTTAGGTGCTTTCCCGCCCTCAGTAATAACACCATGAATTTTCACATCTGACGGAAGTTGTTGGCGAAGTGCGTTAATGCTGTTGTACAGCTGGATAATCGCATCTAATGCGTTAATTCCTTCTTCTGGTGAAGCTGCGGCGTGAGCTGTTTTTCCGTAAAAATGAAAATCAAGTGGATCGACTGCTAGTGAAGGACTCGTTGTCGCAGTTTTTCCGCTCGGATGAATCATAAGTGCCGCATCGATATCTTTAAACAAACCAGCTTTTACATAACTCGCTTTCGCACTACCGTTTGGCCCTCCTTCTTCAGCCGGAGTACCAAACACGACAACTTCTCCGCCGATTTCTTCAAGCGTTTCTGATAATGCGATCGCTGCCGCAACGCTAATTGTGCCAATTAAATTGTGACCACACGCATGACCAAGTCCTGGTAAAGCGTCATACTCAGCTAAAAATGCGATAACTGGCCCTTGTTTTCCTGAACTTTTTCGCGCGATAAAACCAGTTTCATGTCCAGCTATATTGTGCTGCAACTGAAATCCTGCGCTTCCTAGCAATAAGCTCAACGTTCTTGATGCATAAAACTCTTGGTTACCAATCTCCGGATTCGCATGAATATCGTGACTTGTTTCTATGTACTTTTCCTTATTTCTTTCAATACTCTCTTCAATTGTTTTTCTTTGTGACGTTACTCCTGTCGCTCCCATTTTTCTTCCCCCTTATATTTTCACATAAAAAAGCCTCTTTCTAAAAGATAGAAAGAGGCTTCTGCATATACAGTCAAAATGAGCTTCTTTCTTATCTTTCAAGTTACCTTGCTGGAATTGGCACAGTATTCATAAAGAATCCGCTGCCGAGGTGTCATAGGGCCAGTCCCTCAACCTCTCACGATAAGAATTTTCATAAAATTATATTAAATTACATTCATTCTAAGTTCATTCCGATTAAAAGTCAAGGAATTCCTATCCGAATTTACCGAATATCTAAAAATCCTTTTAACACACCAATTGTTTCCGGTGCTTGTAATCTTGCACAAACGTATGGGAATTCCATACTACCTTCAAACATCATTTGAGATGTGAGCGGTGCTCCTGCCCAAAAGATTTCATCATCGATTACGATAAATGGGAATGCTTTATTTTGTCTTTGTAACTTTACATTTTTTAACGGAACTGGTCCATCACTATACACTGTTATTTGCGCATTTGTACGCATTAACACTTGCCATACTCGCTTATCCACTTGTTTTGTACTTGGAAGTGAAATGATGATTTTTCTTTTTGCAGCTAAAATATCTTTCAATAACCATTTCGGCTCTTCAAGATTCATTTCCATAAACCAGCGTAAACGTTTCGAAATTTTTCGTTCCCACAATTGTCTTGATGTCGTGCGATCATACACATCTCCATGACGTTCTATATGAGCTGTTAATTGTGATAACGCTTGTTTTCTCGAAAGGTTTTTACGCATATAATGGCAATCTGATAATTGAATGAACTTCCCTCTCGCTCTCGTTACAGCTACATTGACGAGGCGATGGTTTTTATGGTCAAAGAATAACACGCCTGGTCGTTCTTGCGGATAACTATCCACTGTATCAAATATCATCATATCTCTTTCAGACCCTTGAAACTTATGAACCGTCGCTGCTAAAACAGGTATGTTTTGATATTTCGTTCTCTGCAACATTTCTCTAATGCACGTTGATAAAAAGCGGGATTGTGCCCTGTAAGGTGTAACAACACCGATCGATTGAACACCATCTAACAGTCCGATTAACATCATTTGCATCGCTACTAAACCAGACATAATGTTAAAACGCGAACCTGAAGCAGCGTCTTTTAACGAAAAGGCCCCCATTAAGCTCGTATCAAATAAAACACTCGCCTCATTTGCGAATGGTTGCAATTGCGCAAGTTCTTTACGTTCTGAAACAGACGGATGATCATACACTCTATTTTTATAAATAAATGAGTTTGTAAACTTAGATATATCCGCATGCATACGTCTTTGTTCCTGCAGCATAAAGAGGTTCGGATGCCCTTCTGACTTATTGACAGACTCAACAATCCCGGCATGGTAAAACATATCTTCCCCGAGCCATTTTCGAACGAGTTCATGGTTCGCCATTGCAATTGGAGGTAACTGTAAAAAATCACCACATACGACGATGCGTTTTCCAAGTGATGCAGCTAATGCAATTTGCGGCACATATGCCATACTCACTTCATCTACGACAACTAAATCAAATGTACGCTCATAAATCAGTGAATCAATGGCACATTTCGATAAAGTTGCACCGATTACTTTTGCATTTTCAATGTATTCTTTTTCTACTTCTTTAATTTTCGCTTTTTGCTTTCGAAGATCACTTTCAATCTCTTGTATACGCTTCTTATCAGCAGAAGTCGCTTTATATGATAAAATCTTTTCACGGAGATCTTGTCGTGTTTCCTCTAAATAGAGTCTTTCTTCTCCCCAAGATCCGTTCGTCGTTTCAACTAACTTCGATGCAAGCAACGTTTCATGATTTCGTATATGATCATGTTGGCTATAACCGTAACGAACAATTTCGCCAGGCGTCCATTTCTTTTTCTTCTCAATTTGCTTCGTTACTTCACTCATTAATACGTCCACTGCCGCATTACTATGAGCTAGCACAAGTACCGATTTTCCCTTTTGATAATGCGCTGAAATAATACGTGATAAATTATAAGACTTCCCTGTTCCAGGTGGTCCCCACACGTACGTTGTCGGATTGTAAAACGAACGATACGCCAATTCATTTTTCGGATTTTTCATCTTCTCAATATGTTTTGGACTGCTCGTCCCATCAACAAGACGCTTTATACGATTACGTTTTAACTTATCTTTATGTGCCTCTTTCAATCGCTCTTGTAGTTGCTCTAGCAATTGCCACGGTTCACTGTATAAAACAGCTTCTCGTATTTCACCTTGTATATAATCATTTAATTTCAGTTCTATTTCTAATCCGTGTACAGATAATACTTCCCCTGTCGCTTCTTCACCATCAAACTCAATTCGAATCGGTGAACCTTCAGGTAAGCTTACTTCCGAAATAAGCTGAAATACGTATACTGTACTTTCATAATCTGTATATAAAAAACGACCGTTCATGATAGAAATTTTACTACCACCTATCGTTTTCCAATGTTTAATTTCATACGCTAATGCATAATGCCACTCTTTCATCGTTGCCGATAATGAAGGAGTTTGAGTAGGTGTATTCATCGTATAATCTCCTTCCTTCTCCCCAAACATACTTTCTCACTATAACATATAACGCACTAAAATTTGTAAGGTTTTTATCTTGCTTATTTTCTTAATTTTCAATAATATATTGTATATAATTTTCAGAAAGAAGGAATCTACATGCCAGTTAGAAGAATCGAACACGTTGGACTTATGGTTGCAAACTTAGAAACATCTATTTCATTTTATGAAGAAGTAGTCGGCTTACAGCTCATTAAACGTATGGGGCACCCGAATCCAGACTTACAACTCGCTTTTTTAGGTGTGGAAGAATCGAAGGAAACGATACTCGAATTAATTGAAGGCTACAACTCTTCTCTTCCGGCAGAAGGAAAAGTACATCACATTTGCTTTAAAGTGGATTCATTAGAGGATGAAATTGAAAGGCTAAAGAAACAAAAAGTAACCTTTTTACTAGGAGAAGAAATTGAAACATTACCAGATGGAACACGTTACATATTCTTCGCTGGTCCTGATGGAGAATGGATTGAGTTTTTTGAGACGGAGAGATAAATGGAATAACTTTCGGAATGCAACGAAATTGGTCAGAGCCTCCCTATGAAACAGAATGGGATTTCTTTATAAAGTCTTTATTAAACGGAAAAACTGATGCACTTATACACCTATCACTTCTAATTATTATCATTACTTTAGATTTAGCATTTATATTTTATTATAAAAATAAAAAGAAATAGGATATTCTCTCCTATTTCTTTTCTTAATGTTATAAAAATCTTTCAAATAGCTCTAACTTGCACAATGCTTCCCGTTAATATAATACGCTGATTCTGTGAAAACCGTAAATACAACCTCTACTTCTGGAAGTCCAAAATCCATTACATATGTAGTAATAGCCTTGGCAAATCGATCACGAATTTCCTGTCCACGCTCGAACCATTTCACTTCAATAAGAGGAAACGCCTCTATTTCTTCTCCATTGAATACAAACGTAGAACTTGGTAGTTCCAATGTGAAATTATCCGTACCACACTCACAGATTTCTGCGAGTTCTTCTACTAATGGCTTGCTTATCCTTTTTAATTGTTCAGTAGTAATTCCACGAAACACAACATGCGGCATGTGAATCCCTCCGTTACATAGCTTTATATTTGCTCACATCATAACACAATTTATTTTGCTGCACTAACATTTTAATGACATTCTTAAGAATGATCATATGTTAGTGATGCAATACATGTATTGTAACCTGAAAAATAATAAAGAGGTATTGTCACATCGGTATCAAACTAATAAAAAAATACTCCTAAATAAAAACACGCTACTCTTTCTGTAGATTCATAGGAAAGTATAGCGATGAGATATTCCCTCTATTTCTCCCGTATCGATACGCGAGAATCAACATTATTTATTATATGCCAAAACAATAACAAAAACGGACCTGTTATCAGGTCTCTTCTCGCATTTTTAAGTCCTACAACCTTCATCACTCCTAGTTACTAAATATTAGTTATGTTCATAATTTTGTAACATGTATAGACAGGTATATATGTTATAATCAACTTAGCAAATTACAAATAAATTTGCATTTCCTGTGCCCCTTACCTCCCAGTAAGGGGCGTACCCTTTTATAAATCATTATTTCAATACAACTTTTTCCGCAGTACTTTCTCGTCAATTTCACAAGTTTAAGAACTCTCATACGTTACCTTTTCCAAGGAACTATATGAAGATACACGAATCCCTATTTATATAGGAATTTTTTTATAAAGGAAGAATTCAAAAAAGTAGGGATTATCCCCTCCTTTTTTTGAATTCCGTAACCCTTATTATTTACTATAACCACGATTCAGTTTCGTTAACTTTTCATTGATGTGAAAAATTCTTACTCTAATATCTTTAATACCAGATGCTTGCAGTCTGTTTTTGTGCATTTCGGCGTATTTGTCAGCATCTTGTTTTTCTTCAAATACATAGATGCCTCCAGCTTCTTTCGTTTCTTCGTTCTCCGTCCATATTTTCCAATGGAATCCTTCTTCTTTATTAATACTTTTTGCTAAATCCAAAAATGCTTTTTCCATTTCTTCACCAAAAGGACCTTCAAACGGAAAATCAACTTGTAGTAAATATGCCATTTTCACTCACTCCTATGTTCAATATTTTCAATTCGAATGCATACAGTTTAACGGCTGTTGTCATAATTCAATAAAAGCTCCCAGATTGCGGTAGATATTTTTAAATATTATTTTGTTTTTTTGACTTGATTATAATAAAAGATGGACTTCGCGATTCGTTTATTAAATCTGGCATTTTCTCTATCCCTGCCAAAGTTGATTGTGGTTCGATTATTTTATCCAGCGAAAACCCGTGTTCAATTAAAGTATTTATTAATGTGGCAACTGTTCGATGATAAATTACCACACTATCGTCAACAAACCAGTTGTGTACTCTGATTCCTTCTTCTTGATAATTATCTAATGCCCAGTGTGATTTATTACCATCCTCAGTTTTTATCCAATGGTTGCTCCCTTTGCGAGCTGTTGCTATTGGGTGTTCGGTTGAAAAGATAAATTCACCACTGCTTTTTAATAGTTCATTAATCTTTTGAATCATTGCCGAGTAATCTTCAATGTAATGTATAGAGAGGGAACTTATAATCAGATCAAACTTTTGATTGGTTAGTCCCATATCCTCCATAGGAAGACACATAAATTCTATGTTATCATCCTGATTTAACTTTTTAGCACGTTCAATCATATTTTTGGATATGTCTACACCTACTACGTTTTTTGCACCATTTTCTATACAATACTTTGAAAAATGACCATCACCGCAACCCAAGTCTAATACCGATTTTCCTTTCAAACACAGAATTAATGATTTGATTGCTGGCTGTTCTATGAAGTCATTAGCGTTTATTCCACTTTCACGCAACGCTGTGTAGTTTTTGAAGAAATTCGGATTATCGTAAACATTTTGTTTCACTTACATCACTCCTCTGATAAGTTTTTCATAGATTAAGCTGACTTCTGTTTCCAAATTATCATACTAACCATAAAAATTTTGTCATCCTTTTATTATAGTAATGTTTTTTAGGAAGATATCTCGAACTCAATACTTTCACAATCCTGCCCGTTTGCTGAATAAACTGCTGTAGATACTATACTGTATTAAGAAAATTAACCTTTATTTTAATTTTTTTAAAAATCTTACATGAAATTAAACTTATATAATGTTAGCTTGATGGGCATAGAGAACCGCCCACATTTTAATTATGATTTTGATTTAAACAATGCGTTCTGAGACACTACTCTCCTTCTAAAATAGCGTAATAATATTCATCCCACCATTCATTTCCATGGGGTATACACTTCCTGAAATATCCTTCTCTTCTCATTCCAATTTTCTCCATCAATCGATATGACGGGGTATTTTGGGGCTGACATGTAGCTATAATTCTATGTAATTTCATTTCCTTAAACCCATATTTTAATGTAGCTTGTGCTGCTTCAGAAGCATATCCTTTATTGAAATATTTAGGATTGAATACCCACCCAATCTCATAAGTATGGTCACCAAAATATTTATGAAAAACAATATGACCAATCAGAATATTTTCATCTACCAGTATCACAGGAAAGTTCTCTGCATTTTCACCCATATTTCTATTTACAAAGTTTCTTGTATCTTCTTCAGTAAAAACCCCTTCAGGTATGTATTTCATAACATTGCTATCTGATGTATACTCATGGACATCTTGCCAATCTTTGAACTCAAAATTTCGTATTAATAATCTTTCTGTTCTTATAAACATTTACTTTTCTCCTCTCAAAAAATCGTTTCTTTATTTCAAATCCACATTCAACCCTTAAACTATCTTACAGATTCATCATAGAAACTACATGAATAATAATTTGATAAATATATCATATAACAAATATTAGCATTCATACATTTCGAAAATTATGTTAATTAAGGACAAAAATAGCTTTTTCTTAACTATTCTTAATTTCGTTTACTACTAACTTCATTTTACTTAAATAAAATGCTGGATCTGATTTTTTTTTGCAAATTCTTGTGAATGAGTAACAACAATTACGCATTTTGTTGAGTTTAAATTAAAGTCTACTTCTCCCTGATGTTTCCCCTTTTTATTAAGTATTTCAAATCTAACATGTTGTGTATATAATACATAAAGATTATTGGATTTTGAATCAACATATACGCCCCTTTTATTTAAAAATAAGAAAACCCCATATTCAATAAAAAATACAGGGTTTTTATAAAACAGTTTATTTTGTTTACAGTTATACTTAGTCGAAAGAAGTTCGTGAATGAAATATTACTTATCCAATTAAGAAAAATTCATATACCAGCCCAAACATCTTTTCCATATCGTCCTTCATCTTGCACACGTTCCAACCAATCCCTTGCTTCTTGTTCACTGACTTCATGAATTTCTTGATAGGCTTGACAAAGGGTGTCTTCTACGTCAGGAGCCATTTTACTTCCATCACCACATATATAAAGATGAGCCCCATTATCTAATAACGAAATTAAATTGATTCTATCTTGTTTTATTAAATGCTGTACATATGTTTTAGGATATCCTTCTAGGCGAGAAAAAGCTGTGTGTAAAGAGATTAATCCATCTCTTTCATCATTTTCTAGTTCTGTACGATAAAGATAATCCTTTTCAGGATGACGACAACCAAAGTATAGATGTGCTTCTCCTAAGTTCATACCTTTTTGCTTTTGAACACGACGCGCTTGCAAGAATCCACGGAATGGTGCAATTCCAGTACCTGGTCCAACCATGATAATTGGTGTTTCTGGATTTTCAGGTAATTGAAAGTTTGATTGTGGCGTTCGAATGAAACAAATAATCTCATCTTTATTATGGCGCTGAGCTAAATAATTAGAAGCGACTCCTTCATATGTCCCTACCCCACTCCATGCAGGTGCATGAACAACACCAACCGTAATGCTCAGACAATCCTGCGCAACGAGTGGAGAGCTTGAAATAGAATAGTAACGCGGTTTGAGCGCAGGAAGAAGTTCTAAAAAGCGTTCAAATCGGATTTCACAAGCCTCATACTTTTCAAGAAGATCCAACATTGACATACGTTTCTTTAATATTTGTTCATGATAAACTCCCTCTTCCAATAATGATTCCAATTCCTTTTTATGAGGGGGGCATGCTGTGAATGTCACCATTTCTCGTATTTGTGCCCGAGTGGCTGCTTCTTGCACTTCTACACTATAACTAAGAAGGTCATATAAACGAACAGGACTGTCTAAAGGTATGTGATTTACACTGCGCCCACTTGCGCTCAATATGACTTGATCCTTTCCGTTTAATCCAAAGCGTTTTAAAATTCGGTTGACATTTTTCTCACTATTAATTGGCAGCACCCCAAGGTGGTCTCCTTCTTTATACGTAGCGCCTTCTGGCAAGGATATCTCAATATGTCGCGTGCTTCTTTCGCTGCTAGATGATTGAAGCTCACGATTTTCTAGTATAGATGCATAAACCGCTTCATATGTTCGCGCAAGAGGAGATCCTCCAAGACGACTAACAAATTGTAAACTTAATGTACTGCGTTCTTTCTCCATGTTTTTGTTAAGTTCCAACCCAAATGCCTTCATCGCATCAGACCACATACTTTGTTTCCATTGCTCGAGCTGTTCCTCGAAATCACCACTTGCATCCGCTTCTCCATGTGTAGAAAATCTTGTTGCTCCTTTTTGAGCCATTTGCTCATCAATGTATCTTGGAATTCGTTGATAGGTACTCGCCCAATTATGATCTCCACAACCAAAAACTGCGTATTGAACACCTTTTAGCTCATCTGGTTTTAATTGCTCCAACCACTGCACAAACCGTCCTGCATTACTTGGCGGTTTTCCATTATAAGAAGAAGTTACAATAAGAACCGCCCCTTCTTTTGGCAGACTTCCAATTCGATCGTTAAGAGCTACCACTTCCGTTTGAACACCTTCTAAACTAGCTGTATCTGCTAGTTCTCTTGCAATACCTTCTGCTACCCCTGTATCCGAGCCATACAGAACAAGCAGCGAAAGATTATCGGCTCCAATAATAGCAGGATTCTTCTGAACTTGCTGCTTGGTTTCATGGTTTTTCAGTTTCTCCTCTATAGGCGCAAGAACAGTAGTATGGCTAATAGTTTGATTTCGGGGTAGAATCCTAATTTTAAAATCACCAGGCTTTAACGTTAATGTTTGTTTTACGTCCAGCTGATAGTCTTGATAATCAATGAATTCAAAATGTTGAAGAAGCATGCCCATTACAAGTGTGGCTTCATGAAGTGCAAACTGCATACCGATACATGCCCGTTGACCATTTCCAAATGGCTTATAAGCATGATGAGGAACCTTATCCAGATCTTCAAATCGTTCAGGTTGGAATTCTTCCACGTTTTCTCCCCACGCGTCTTTATCCCTATGTAACTGTGGAATAAGAACAGAAATACGATCTTCTCCTTTCTTAATTGGATATTTCCCACCAATCACTGTATCTTCTTTTGCATAGAGACTGAATGCTGGAGCAGTAGGCCATAGACGTAGCGATTCATTTAAAATCATCCGGATATACTTAAGTTTCATAACTTGTTGGTATGTTGGAGTAGGATCTGTCAAAACCCTTTCTACTTCTTCATAGGCTTTTTTCAATTTATCTGGATTCTTTAATAAAAAATAGATTGCAAAAGATAATAATCCACTTGTTGTTTCATGCCCAGCTATTAAAAAAGTGATAATTTGGAAACGAATATTTTCATCATCTAATTTTTCACCAGTTTCCGGATCCTGCACATTTAACATACGGGAAAGTAAATCATTCTCTTCCTGATTTCCACTACTTTTACGTTCAGCAATAATATTATCTACTAAAGAAAACATAGATTGAATATCATGCTGAAATTGACGTTTCGTTCTCCACATGAGTTTGTCTTCTATATCCAGCCGCTGTAATTGGTGCATCGCCTCATCTAGAGCACGGCTCATGCTAGTAATAAAAGGATGAGGGGTCTCACGATAAAAGCTATTAAATCGATAATTAAAACCACATAGACCAATTGTATCCAATGTAAGGCGGGTCATATCCTCCGGTACATCTACGCTTTCATTCGGATTAAGCCTTGCCCATTTTTGAACGAGTTGTACGGCAAGATCGACCATCATAGCATGATAATCTTTCATTGCCCGTTGGCTAAATGTAGGCATCAAAATATTATGAGCCTTTTTCCAGTTAGGCTCATGAGTCTCACTTGTAAATAATCCGTCTCCAGCAAAGGCGCGAACTTTCGCTAAAGCACCCTCTATACTTTTATCAAATCGTGTTTCGTCACAGACTTCTGCTACCAGTTCATGTCCAGAAACGACAATGATGGTATCACTTAAAGTTTGAATTTGAAAAATGGGACCATACTCTTCCGCTATCTTGATAAAGGATAGGGTCGGTTTATCTTTATCGATTAATGGGAGATTCCCCAGCAATCCATATGTTTTCGGTTGAGGAATGGCAGATACTTTTTTATCCATTAAAAACACCCTTTCAAAAAACATGAAATAAAGTGAAACTTTAATCAGTGGGGGTTTTCTTCATCCCCCACTGATTATTAGCTCTCACCAATCGGACTTTTATGGGCAGCCCGCCCCCCACCTAAATTCTTTGCTTTCGCTGCATTTTGAGGTGGGGGTCTTACTGCCCATTAAAGCGGGATAAAATATCCCATTCAATAAAAAGAAGATAGCAATGAATCGCCTGGGATAAAGATATGTAATTGATTACCTTATTTTATCTTTTCCCTAACTATTCACGATTATGATATTGCTTATAAAGTTCGTAATCTAAGTTGTTTGTTGCTATTACATGTATAACTTGCAGAAAAAATACTAAATGAAAATGAAGTATATTATTATAATGTTTATAAGAAATTGAGAGCTAAAGATTGTAGTATTAGGAAAACCAGTAGCTTCTCATGTCAATTCAAACAAATACGATAAATAACTATACTGTGTTGCTAATGAAAAAGGATCTGATATGAATATCAGATCCTTTTTACTATATATAATTATTTCACTGGTTCATTTCCAAATTTAAATACTAGCGCCATAGCAGCAGACATTTGCATTTCTTCATAATCTAACTAAACAGTAAGAACTTATATGAATCATGATCTAAAGTTTTATTTTGCTCTACCGATTTAACCTCTCGACAGCTTCCGCACTTGTATCTACACGTTTAACGAAAAAAACTAATAGTAGTGCAACAACATTCATGCCAAGCGCTACATAGAATGAATATTGAATTCCGGATAATAAAGCCTTCTGAGTTAACATTGCCTTCGTAGCTTCGGTGAAGATTGTTGGATCTACATCCGCCATTAGACTTTCAGCTTTTGTTTTTGTTACAGAATTCATAATCGTAACAAGAATAGCAGTACCAATCGAACCGGACACTTGTTGAGCTGTATTATTAACAGCTGTACCATGCGGATTTAAACGAGTTGGTAATTGATTAAGTCCGTTTGTCATAAGTGGCATCATCACCATAGCCATCCCAAACATCCGCAGTGTGTAAATAAGAATAATATGTGTGTGACTAGAGTCGAGTTGCAGGTTGGCCAGCATATAAGTTGAAACAGCTGTAATAGAAAGTCCTACTATACCAAGAATACGCGGGCCATATTTATCAAATAGTTTACCTGTAATTGGTGACATAATCCCCATTATTACCGCACCTGGAAGCATCATCAGCCCAGAGCTCAGCGGCGAAATACCGCGGACGTTTTGTACATAAGCTGGTGTTAAAATCATACCCGAAAACATGGCCACTGCGTTAACAATCGCAATTACAGACGCAAGTGCAAACATTGGGTACTTGTAAACACGTAAATCCAATAACGGTTCATTCATTTTTAATTGGCGGACAATGAAAGCAATTAGGGCAATAGCGCCTATGGTTAAGGTTGTTAAAACAACTTTATTCGTCCAACCGTCGGAGCTTGCAGAACTGAATCCATATAACAAACCGCCAAAACCGATAGAAGATAATAGTAATGAGAGATAATCAAGTTTTGCATTTTTGTTTTGTTTCATGACATTCTCCGATTTCCAAATCCCTAACAGTAAGCTAATGATCGCTAACGGTAAAATCATTTCAAAAAGCAAACGCCAGTCATAATACTCTACAATATAACCCGATAGTGTCGGTCCAATTGCTGGAGCGGTAATCATAACTAGCCCAAAAATCCCCATTGCTGTTCCCCTTTTTTCTCTTGGAAAGCTTACTAGCATAATATTCATTAACAAAGGCCCCATGACTGAAGAACCTGCTGCTTGAACCATCCGGCCAGTAAGTAATAAACTAAAGTTTGGTGCTAAAGCCGCTAAGGCCGTACCAAAAATAAAAATCACCATAGATGTAATAAATAAGCTCCTATTGGAGAAGCGAGTTATTAAAAATGCTGATGCCGGAATTAATATACCACTTACAAGCATATACCCTGTAGAAAGCCACTGGATCGTTGAATAATCATTAATGTCTAAATCCTTCATTATGGATGGCAAAGCTACATTTAAAAGCGAGTTATTTAGAAATGAAACAAATGCCCCAATAAAAAGAATTACAAGCATTAAATATGGTGGTTTTCTTTTATGTAATGTTTCACTCATATATTCATTTGCCCCTTCATTATAAATTCCATTGATCAGTTTAAATCGTTTGTATATCTGCATAAGGATACATTGTCCTTGCAGTATTTTGCCAAACTCTTCGAATGGATATTCTCTTTTTAGTAATTCTACTTGCTCAACATAACATTTTAATTTTTTTGGTTGATTAAACCTTGATAAACACGTTTGTTATCCAAAATTAAATTATGCTGAAATAAACAAAAGGAGCGACTGAAAATCCCCTTCTAAAATAAAGTGACACTTTAAACAGTCGGATTTTTACAAGCAGCCGCTTTCGCTGAATTTTGAGCTGGAGATGTCTTGCTGCCCACAAATAGCTGGATAAATATGACCACACACCTATTCCTTTAAATACAGGCTTGTAAATCTAGTTATGTAACCATCCATAAAAAGGAATATTACATAGGCTAAGTCTAACATTACATTTTTAAAGTGAGGGGAATGCGCTTATGTACCAATATTGGTATTTGAATTCAAATGGAAACGGAGAGCAATATAATAACCAAATTGCAATGTCATCATTATATTTACAGCAACAAATAGCGAAAACTGAGGGAATGAATGATTTGAAAGTTCCTGAAATTTGGAGTTGTCGAGTCTATCCATTTGGTTGGGATTCACCAGCCAATTATACGGGTTTCAATCCCGGGCCCCCTCCCTTCCCTTTAGGTCAGCCAATCCATTATGCAGGGATGATACCCCAAGGACATGCTGCTAATTGGGCTCCATTACAAGGCCATGCAGGTTTTAATTTTCAAAAACCTGCATGGCCCCAACCATTCAATCATACAGGGATGTTCGCACCAGGCCATATTGCCGCTTTACTATCACCGCCAGTCAAGCCTTTTCATTTTAATACCAATAATAACTGGGGTATTTTTGGAAACCATCCAGGATGGGGAGGACAGGTAAGTCCCATGGGATGGGGGAATAACGGTCAGCCAGGAATGCTTGGAAACTTACTGTCAGTAGGAAAAGGCACCATGAATGGAATCGGAATGCTTAGTAGTCTAATCGGTATGGGAAAGTTCTTCTTTTAGTTAATTAGAACAGGAGGATAGATCCATAGCCAAGACTTAAAAACCATTTCCTTTTAATCTCCTCAAACATACTTCCTCCAGGTTCGTTTCCTCGTTTTCCAAATTATAAAAACATCAAGAAAAGACATTCCAATTATGGAACGTCTTCTTTCACTTTATAAAACGAGTCAACAATCTGAAATATTCTAACCCACATACTCACTCATTTAACTAAATAAAGTGAAACTTTAATCAGTGGGGGTTTTCTTCATCACCCACTGATTATTAGCCCTCACCAATCGGACTTTTATGGGCAGCCCGACCCCCACCTAACTTCTTTGCTTTCGCTGCATTTTGAGGTGGGGGTCTTACTGCCCATTAAAGCGGGATAAATTGGTTAGTTGCATAAAGCTCTTCTAACTTTCCTTGCGAAGCTTAGCGGATCATCAACGTCTTCGATATTAACGTAAATTAAATTCGGCTCATCACATAACCACTCATTGTGTATAGACGAAACGATTATTCCTTGTTTAATAATTGTAGCAACAAACCCATTGACTTCTCTTTGCAATAGCGCTATCCGGCCTAAACATAATGCTCGTCCTGTTTTATTATCTCGTGATTCGAATGAAATGGAAGTTGTTACTCTAAAACGTTTTCCTAAGATAGTTGCTTGTATTTCATCCCGATTTATTGTAGCCACGCATTTTCCACCGGCGAACCCTTCTTGGCCACCGATAATCCTTGCAAACTGTTGACAAATTAATTCATCATTACACGCCATACCTCTAATCATCCCCCTTTTTACTGTTAGGTTATGAATGAATACTTAGGTCTGAAACGGTAATGAATCTATTCTATTACAAAAAATATTATCGAAATCTAACGAAGTCTATTATATGGTAAGGCATTTTTAGAGAGCACAAAAAAAACACCCTAAGGTGCCATCCTCCGACTTGAGAATCATATCTATGTATGGAGAAATTTAGAAATGACAAATACTAAAGATAAGGTTCTAACTATAATTTATAGAGCTCTTATGCCATTAATTACATTATTCACCATAAGAGGAATCCCATTATATTACTTTCTGATCAGTCTCGTTAAAGC
The DNA here is from genome assembly GCF_022663605.1 of Bacillus cereus group sp. BfR-BA-01379. Classification (NCBI taxonomy): domain Bacteria; kingdom Bacillati; phylum Bacillota; class Bacilli; order Caryophanales; family Bacillaceae; genus Bacillus; species Bacillus cereus group sp. BfR-BA-01379. The sequence goes on along the minus strand of NZ_JAKUFT010000006.1, from coordinate 23,762 downwards.
CATCCCAATAAATCCAGCCCCCATCCCTACTAGCCATCCAGCATGAGTATCGCCTAATATAGATCCCACTCCTCCGCCAAGAAACATGCAACCAACGAATACTAATCCTCCAATTCCCCAATTCGGCTTTTCCATAATTCAATCACATCCTTTCAATAAAACATATGCTTTTAGCTATCTAAACTTTCTTGCATAGGATAGTTAATTATTTTTCTTATGTTTAGCACTTCAGGGAATTCAAAAGATGCGAAGATTGAACCATTTGGATGAATTACAGAAGGAGAATTTCATTTTTTCATATTATAATAACTTAAGAGTTGTGGAACAAATTTTTCTTTAATTAACCAGTTAATAGCAGTATGGATATTTGTCACTATTGAGGACTCATCCCATCGTTATCAAGCTAAGAAATGCACCTACCCCCAAAAACAAAATTATATGCATCATTGACTACTGTTAATAGGACGTTATGTCATACAATGGAGTTACTATTAGAAAACTGTGAGGATGATTACGTTGATAAAATTTGTAATTAGTTATGCTGCAAGTCTGTTTGCTTTTATTTTTGGATGGTTCTTGATTTCATATATTTCTCATCCTAGCTTTATTCATCCGAACGTTGTATTAGGATTCATTAAAACGATTGTCACTTATGGTAGTATACCGGCTCTTGTAGCTTGTCTAATTGGAGAAGTGCTATACAGGAAAATCAAGCGATGTAGAGAATTTAAATTTGGAATTCCTATATTTATAGGACAAGCAGTTATCTATGCACTTATACCATTTCTTTCTCTTTTTCCATTTAATGTTTCCCATTTCTTTGATTTCGTTGTACCTGTAATTATGGGGTCCTTAGCTTTTTATTTCGTACGTCGAAAAATATAATTAACTTCTGGAGTGTGGCAAAAAGAATCCTACTTAGTAAAACCACACTGTATAACCATACAGAGCTCAAAGAACGCATCAATTCTTGCGAAATCAACAAGAAAAAGTATTTGTGGACCCTAGGTTTAAACAAAACGAGAACAATCAAGATGCCTTCATTGCTTCTCTTAAAAGAAGAATTGAAAAGATAGAGGAAAAATAAGTAATTGCGTGAAAAAGGAAATGTAAAGCTTACTGATTACTTCATAAAGTTATAAAACTAGGACCGTACATATTAGACATATCTAAAATGTACGGTCCTTTTGTTTACTAGTGGTTCACTTATCTAACCTAAAGATAAGTATGTGGCCCTTTTACCATTTGAATTTCTTTTTAAACTTCTTATATTTTCTATACGAACGTCTAACAATGTTTAACATCCAATATGGTATTTTAATAGGGAAAGGAAATTTATAAATGAAAGGCAAATAAAATATAAAATATGCCTTTTCTAGGTCTCTCCACTTACTATCTTCTTTTGTTTTTAAGAAATCAGATACATCGACTACATATCCTCTTCCGTTCTCCATCATCACATTTTTCCCGTGAACGTCACAAGGAGTTAATCCCTGTTCCCTTGCATACTCTAATGCTTCATTGATATCAAGGATCACCTGCTTAGGAATTTTAATCCCCTTATGAATAGCATCGTATAAGGTAATTTCTTTTAAACGTTTCAATACTATGAAATTTTCTCCTTTATATATAAGCTTCGAATAAGAAGGATGGTTTCCGATTCTTCGGTATACTTCTGACTCTTTTTCAATTCCTTCTCCTTCTCGTGCGTAAACCTTCACTACCCAATCTTTGTATTCTTTGTGCATGAATACTGCGGCATAATTACCTATCCCTAAACACTTCCAAAGTCTAGGAATATCTTTAACTACTACAGGCTCGAATTCATCCTCACTTCTTATGCTTATCTCTTTTAATAAGTCGTCCTTTATCAATCCCACAAAACTGTTTATACTCATCATTTCCACTCCGGTTTTGCTAAAAGGGGGCCCACCCACATTTTAACGAAAATATACACTAAATGAATTTTAGCATAAAACGAGTCATCTTTTTTCACTTCCATTGATTTTTCATTTCTAAATGTCCACATAGGAAAAAGCAGTTTTTTATGTACTTTACTTTTTTAATACTAAAATTCCATCCTAGTTTAGTTCTTTTATAGATTCTATACATACTTTTAATACCCACACTAATACAAGTAATATATTTCATACTAAATGTAAAAAAAACTTTACTTTAGGTCAAAAATATATTACCTTTTTAAATATAAGAGGTGAGCTGAGATGCCGTTAAGTAACGAAAGAAAGATTCGTAATAGGATTGTTGTATTAAGAGCTGAACGAGGATTATCACAAAGAGAGCTTGCTGATAAGCTCGGTGTAAGTCGCCAAACAATTATTTCACTTGAAAAAAACAGATATAATCCATCTTTAAAATTAGCGTATGACATAGCACTCATGTTCAATGTGGATTTACATGAAGTTTTTCAATATGAAATATAGGAGGAGAAATAAATATGGAAATTTTTCTAGCTATTCTTCGTATTAGTTATGTAATTATTTTCTTTATTGCAGTCTTTATTTCACTGAAATTCGAAATGGGCGAAGAGAATAAGGATGAGCGTGGGAAGAGCATTTCAAATAAATCCTATGGTATTGTATTTCCTTTAATGCCTTTGGGATGGTTTTTGATTGAATTGTATGACCAATTCATTAGTCACCTGGATTACGCTACATACAAATTAGTTATTTGGTTTTTAATCTCAGGTTTAATGATTCTTCACACAACAATCATAACGGTACTAAGAAGAAAATATTAAGTCACTTCTATCTATCGTAAGAAAGGGGTTGGCAGTATGAATATTTGGGCTTGGATTGGGATATTAGGAATTTTAATTACCGCACCTTTGCCTTTACTAAAAAAAGAGAACAGGACAAAAGAGGAAATTAGAAAAGTTATTGTGACATTAGTAATTGTGCTAACAATTATCATTGCGGTTTTATTTTTCAATGTAAATTATTTACTTGCAGTTGTGGTTGGTTTTGTTGCAATGATTGTATTCGATAAAAAAACATATACAAAGAAGAGATTACTGATTTATGGTTCGATTATTCTTATGTTAGGAATTGCAGGCTACTCTGTATTCCGAGACAATCCTGATTACGTTTTGAACCATTTGAAAGACAATCCGCAAACAACATCTTTTTACTTGGCGGAAAATGGTGTTGAATTAATTACTTATCAATCAGATGTCGTTCGACCATTAGCAAGCACAGTGAAGATGCTAATAGCTGTAGAATATGCGATGCAGGTTGATGCAGGCTTGTTAGATAAAGATAGCACTGTGTCACTTGATGAGTTAACCCGTTATTATTTAAAAGGAACGGATGGCAATGCACATGAAGAGTGGCTGAAATCGATAGATAGTGAAAAAAAGGTTAAAAATAATGCAGTAACGCTACATGACGTTGCAAAAGGGATGATAAGCTATAGCTCTAATGCCAATACAGATTATCTTATTGATGTGCTTGGCGCAGCAGCTATCAATGAACGGGCGAAATCCCTTGGACTTACGCAACATGAAGAAGTCTATCCGATTGTAAGTGCTCTCTTAATTTCAGAGCACTTGAAAAGTGGATCAACGGAGAACAAACAATTAGTAAAAGAGCTTGAAGCGATGCCGATTGAGAAATACCGGAACTTAGCGAAAGATTTAAGTGAGCAAATGAAAAAAGGAACGATCAAAAGTGAAGACTATTCATTTGACTTGTCCTTAGATTTACAAAGAGTATGGTCCGATCGTCTAATTGGTGCATCAGCCAATGATTATGGGAAGTTATTAGCTGTTATATCAAATGATCAACTTCCAGTGAAAGCTGCTGAAACAGCAAGGGATTTACTTGAGTGGCCAATGCAGATGAACGAAGGCAACCATGCGCGTTTTGTTCATCTTGGTGCAAAAGGTGGATCAACTGCATTTATAGCAAACGACGCATTATACTCAGAAAATCATAATAGCGATAAGATTGAAATGGTTATCTTAACAGATAAACTAAACTTATGGCAGGGAATGCTCATTCGAAACAATTTGAATTCGTTCGAATCAAAATTACTCGGTAATAAAGACTATCGTCTAAAAGTCCAGAAAGAACTCTCCGAATTGTAATTCATTAAGAAAAGCGATTATTGATTTGAATAACTACCCTTTTTCATTTTATTTCTTCTAGATCATAAAACTTTACTTTCAAATGAAAAACACCTCCATTGAGTTTACATACTTAGTATGCAAATTCAAGAGGTGTTTTTTCATGTACTACATTGCTCATTTAACTAAATAAATTAGTTAATTGCATAACACTCTTCTAACTTTCCTTGCGAAAATTAGCGAATCATCAACGTCTTCAATATTAACGTAAATCAAATTTGCCACATTTCTTTTTACATATATTTTTTAAAAGAAGGTTTCCATTCTGATAAATCTTGATAAACAAACGTTATATTGTTACATATTCTCTCTGCAACTTCATATATATGTTTTATATCATTAGCCATAAATAATATACTCCCTTTACGTTGAGTGCTATCTACAATAGTTGGTATAGTGTCGCCCTCTTTTACTAATAGATCAATTAATACGACCTCGGATATGTTAGCTAATTCTTTATACTTAATTTCTTTTAAGTAACCTGATTTTGGAATCAAACTTAAGGACATAGCTTGACATTTCGAAGATACACATCTAAATTCATCTATAGTCTCAGTAGCTAACACATCATAATAGTACCTAAATTGAGATATGCCGGTTGATAGTTCTACCATCTTCCAAATGTTTCCGCCACCTATTCTAACTTGAGATTCTATAATTATTGGTTTATTGTGTTTGTCTATTTTTACTTCTGTATGAGTAATGCCGTTTTCCATTTGCACGTCGTCCAAAAATAGTATTACTTTTTCCATAATTAACTGTTTTTGAGATTCACCTAAAGGTGCTGGCATAATCGTATAGTTTATTATAAATGTATCTTCTTTAAATACTTCAGCTGATATAGCAAGTATAGAATGCTTTTTGTTATAAGAAACGGTTTCAACTGTATAAACTATATCACCTTCAATATACCCTTCTACTAAAACAGGTAGTTGCATACCGTTTTCTTTAATAAATCTCCCTACGTCAGTTCCTGTGTCTAGCTTAGATACCCCTTTACCACCTGCCCCAATCGGTGGCTTTATTATAACACTATCTTTTTTGTTCAAAAATTCATTAATGTCTTCAATGTTATTGCAAACTGTCGAATCTATCGAAAAGTCTTTACCTGCTAGAAGTTCACGCATCATATCTTTATTACGTGTTATCATATTAGCATTGTAAGAAGGACCTTTAACATTAAAAATCTTTGCAATTATGCAAGCCGTATCTAATGCTGTTTCGTTGAAAGATACAACCACATCAAAAGGTTTCTCTTTGAATAATTCTTCAGCATAGTATATAGACAAGGGGATGTTTGTTGTGTCTATTTCTTTTTTATAGAAACACTTTTCTAAAATAGTTCCATCAAAATATATGTGTTTAGCATAAGACCCTATATACGAAACAATAAACCTACTGTCTAACGCATCTTGTATAGGCTTTGTCCATCCTCCTATAAATAAAATGTGTGGTTTATTTTCTATGTCAGTTCCTTTTAATACCTTATTCATCATAATCATCCCCTCTAAAATGAACTCGTATATTCAATGTCAGTTCCTTTTGATACACCTCGTCTTAACAACACCACTAAACACAATGTTGTTCCGAAACCTCCTATAAACAACGTAGTTTGAAGCCCAAATATAGAAATTAAAAATGCACTAGCAAAACTTCCCAATGCCCAAGCTCCCCAATTAAGCGTACGCTGTACAGCATTTACTCGGCCTAGCATGTGCTTTGGTGAGGCAAGTTGTCGTATAGTTGCAGCGTAAGGGCCAAATACCCCTTCCCCCATACCATGTATGATACTTGCGGCTACTATACCGTAAACTGTTCCCATATATCCCATTATCGGTATAAAAGCCAAACCGGTAACTGATACAGTAGCGCTATAAATAAGCATTTTTGTATTATTAATTTGCTGACTTTTTTTCATGAGAACCGTATTACCTATTAAAAATCCCACCGCTGCTGAACCTACAACAAACCCTATTTCAATTTCAGATAGCCCCATTACTTTATAAAGGAATATTACTAAAATGCTATTTAATATGTATTTAAAAAAACCGTAAACAGCACCACACGTTACAATCGGTTCTAATACAGGGTGTTTTTTAACATATATCAACCCTTCATATATGTTTTGGTATATAGATTTTATATTTACGTCTTTTAAAGTGCCCTCTGTATGCGGTTTAAACTTTGAAATAAACAATACAAATACAAAACAAACAAAATACGTCACTGCGTCAACAGTGAATGAACCTGTTAATCCAACTAGAGTAATGACAATTCCAGCTAGCATAGGACCAATTACTATAGAAAGAGACTCCGAAAGTGCTAGTTGAGCATTTCCTTTTTTTAACTGATCTTTATCTGTTACTATTTCCGGTAAGAAAGAAGGAATAGCGATGTTGTAAAACGTGGTGAATATTCCATTAAAAAACATGATACATACCAATAAAGGGAACGTAATACTATTTGTTACAGTCAGTATGAATACTGATAAAAACAATACTCCTTGACATATACTACAAATTAGCAAGACATTTTTCCTATGAAAAATGTCTATTAAAGCACCGGCTACTAACCCGAAAATTAGGTACGGGACGAATATAACCCCACGAAGCATAGCAGCATTTGCTTCACTTGTTTGTAACACCTCTAATGCAAAAAGTGGCAAAGCTACTATTGTAAACTGAGTACCTAACAAACTTATAGACTGTCCTAGCCAAAGCTTATGAAAATTTAAATGTTTGCTATCTTTCATAATATCCCCCCGTTAAATCCATCTTTATAAATTATCAAGTTTACGATGTAAGTCAGAGCAGGAAAAACCTATCTTTCAATTAATGTCTGTGCCACATAAAATTTGAAACCTAATATAAAAGCGATTTAAGTTTCAAAATGAAGACTTGATGTTTAAAACTCTCCTGGCTAATGAAAAGATCAGCTCCCGAAAAATATCACAGCATTCGTTTATAAACCAATCGATATACAGTTTGAGTTGACCGGTAATAATTTAGTTGTTAATTCGTTTGTTTCAAATTCATTTTCCGATCGTATGTCACTTTGAATCACCTCCAGCCTCAGTATAACCTTGAAGCCGCGCTGTTGTATGCATTTTGGAATGTAACCGCAAGATATCAAAGTTACAATAACAAGTTGTTATGTAATTATACGTAATCAAATTTGCACGCTTAGAGAAAAAGAAAAATCTCTGAATCCAAGGTCAAGTTTGAATTCAACTCATCACAAATATACACTTGGATTGGACCGATACTTTTCCTATGATTATTCAGAAAGAATAGCGTATTTTTTTATATTAATTGGTATTTTGTTTTGTTAGCTTGATGGTGATGTAGCGGTCCCCCTTTAAAAATAGTAGAGTATAAACATGAAAAAACTCCTAACAAAATTTTGTTAGGAGTTTTTTTCAAATACGCGATATTTTTTAATCTTCACTATCGATTTCTATTGTACCTGTTCTAGCACTAACTTTTAAACTATTTAACAGATTATCAGGTGTCTTAATTTCCACTTCATATTCAAATGTAGATTGTGCTAAGTTGTCATCTTCTAATTCGAATTCTTTTTTCACATTCATAATTTCTCCCTTTGTATGCGCTAAAGAAATTTCACGAACTTGTTTCTCTGTATAGTTTTCATTCTTTTTGGCATAGTTGTAACCCATACCATAATATCCACCAACAATAGCAATACCACTTACTAAAATAGCAATTACACTTATCATTATTTTCTTTTTATGTTTTAACATTTTCATCCACTCCTTCATGATTAATCATCTATTCCAAATCTTGCTTCCAGCGCATTTTCTGCTTGCTCTAATTGATCTTCCAGTATATCGTGTTCTCTTTCTTGCGCTTTATATTGTTCAATCGTTATCGTTCCAGCGCGATAATCTGCTTCAAGCTGATTATCGGATAGATCTATCTTGTCATCCAATTGATCAATTTCTTTTTTTGCTGCAAAGTACGTATTTAAGTTTTCTTCTTTTGCTCCAACTGGTTTCGTGTTATTTGCCTTTTCAACGATAGCTGTGACTTCGTTTTTGAAATCTTGTATTTGCTTCGTATCATTCGCAGCAGCTTGTGTTTTGCTTGGTTCTAGTTGTAATTGAGCACTTTCTTTTTTCAATGTATCATTTTCCACTTTCAGTTGTTGTACTTCTGTATTGTTATCAGCTTGAGTAGAACAAGCTGTTAAGAATAAACAAGACATTGCTCCAATCAACATCCATTTTCCCATTCTGTTTTCCTCCCTTTACATGTGCACCTTATCCTTGCCTTTATATTACTGAACAAACATTAAAGGAAGATTAATGTACAAAAAAATAAAATGATATAATTAAATCGTTTCTAATCTTTCTTTAATGTTTTGGAATTATAGTGATACATATAAAGTGAAACTTTAATCAGTGGGGGTTTTCTTCACCCCCTACTGATTATTAGTTGAACCAATCGGACTTTTATGGGCAGTTGATCCCCCACCTAACTTTTTTGCTTTCGCTGAATTTTGAGGTCGGGGTCTTACTGCCCATTAAAGCGGGATAAATAAGGAAAAAAGGAGAATGTTAATGCGAGTTCTTATTGTCGAAGATGAACAAGACTTACAAAATATATTAGTAAAACGATTAAATGCAGAACATTATAGTGTCGACGCATGTGGGAATGGAGAAGATGCCTTGGATTATATAAACATGGCTACCTACGATTTGATTGTGCTTGACATTATGATTCCCGGAATAAATGGTTTGCAAGTATTACAAAAATTACGCGCAGATAATAATATAACTCCTGTCTTGCTTCTTACAGCTAAAGATACAATTGATGATCGCGTAACAGGACTCGACTTAGGTGCGGACGATTATTTAGTAAAGCCGTTTGCTTTTGACGAACTGCTAGCAAGAATTCGAGTGTTAATGCGAAGAAATACAGGAAACACATCAAATGTGTTTGAAATCGCTGACCTAGTTGTTGATTGCAATATGCATAAAGTAACAAGAGGAGACCAAGTTATCACTCTTTCCAGTAAAGAATTTTCTATTTTAGAATATATGATTCGTAATAAAGAAGTTGTGTTGACACGAGATAAAATAGAGCAACATGTGTGGAATTACGACTATGAAGGTGGCTCGAATATTATTGATGTTTACGTCCGCTATCTTCGCAAAAAAATTGATAGCCAATTTGAAACGAAGTTAATTCATACAGTACGAGGAACTGGTTACGTATTGCGAGTAGAGTCATGAAAAGACTATCAATAAAAATGAAAGTAACCCTGTGGTATACGGGGCTAATTGTAATTATTATGGCACTCGTGTTAGCTTTTATTTTAACTTCTTCAGATAAAATTTTGCTTTTTAATATGAAAGATCAATTGAAAAGCACCGTAAAAGAAAGCATGGAAGATATCGAATATAAGCATGGACAATTAAAGATGGACGATGATTTTGAACCCTTTGAAGATGGAGTAAATATCATCATTTATAATAAACAAGGTGAGCTGCTGGCAGGAAATAGTCCAACAAGCTTTAATAAAAAGATATCGCTTAAATCCGATGAAATACAAACCATTAAAGACGGGAATAAAGAATGGATTGTATATGATTTTCTCCATAATGCAGGCGGCGATGAGCAAGTCTGGATTCGTGGAATAATGACCATGAACCAATTATCATCAACAATGAATACGCTTATTGTATTAACACTCATCTCATTTCCATTGCTTATTCTCATTGCGGCAGTCGGAGGATATTTTATTACACAAAGAGCGTTTCGACCTGTGCAACAAATGAGTGATTCAGCTAGTAAAATTAGTGATGGTAAAGACCTTTCGAAGAGAATTCATTTACAGGGTTCACCGAAAGACGAAATGTATCATTTAGCACAAACCTTTGACAAAATGTTTGCGCGATTGGAAACATCATTTGAAAGTGAAAAACAATTTACATCTGACGCATCTCATGAATTGAGAACACCAACATCTGTTATTATTTCACAATGCGAATACGCTTTATCGCAGAGAAATAACCCGAAAGAAATGGAAGAATCGTTAGAAGTCATTTTAAAGCAATCACGTAAAATGTCCGCGCTACTATCTCAACTCTTATTGTTAGCAAGAGCTGATCAAGGAAACCATAATACTTTTCAATTTGAATGCATCAATATGAGTGAATTAACAGAAATCGTTGTAGAAGAGCTTTCGTTAATGGATCAAGAAGCATCGATTAATATAACAACTCATATAGAGGAAAACCTGTTTATAAAAGCAGATCAAACATTGATGATGCGTTTATTAATGAATTTACTAACGAATGCGATTGCTTATAGCAAAGCGAACGGCACTGTGCATATGCAACTGTTCCGTGATGAAACCAACATAATAGGTAAAGTCTCCGATAATGGCATAGGCATCAGCGAGCAACATATTATGAAAATATGGGACCGCTTCTATCGAGTTGACGCAGCAAGAACATCTTCAAGCACCGGAAACACAGGTTTAGGATTGTCGATGGTAAAATGGATTGTCGAACTACATGGAGGAGAAATTACGGTTGAAAGTAAATTAGGAGAAGGTAGTACTTTTACCTTTAAACTACCAATTGAAAAACGAGCATAATGTATGAATGTTTGTAACTTCAGAATAAAGATTCTTCAATCCTTATATAACAGTAATCGACGCATTTTAAACAGCATCGATTTTATCATGTTGGACAACCTGTTCTGTTAAGTTGATATGCATATGGAAAAATATCAAAATAAAACCCCAGAAATCAAAAGGTCTCTGGGGCTTCATTATATATTTAGCTCTTTTTGCTTTTTGTTTTGTTTATGTCTATGTAGCAATTTTCGACTTATGAGAGAAATCAGTAATAAAATCAATATGAGTACGAAAATCTGCATAAATGATAAATCAAAATATTTAGCACCTGTAACGATTAAAAGTGTAGAAATCGTACCTTTTACAATGAAAAAAATAATAATCCATAATCCGCCTTTTTTCCAGTTCATTTTTATATTACCCTTTCCTACTTTTTAATTCTTAAATGGGACACCTTAATAAAAATCTATTATATTAGTAAACTTTTTTCATAAAAATCATATCCAATTACATACGACGATTCCATCATAAATGAAAATGATATTCAGTGTCAATTTTATTGACTGTTTGAATATCTATTTTTCATCTCAATCTCTGTCCAATTTGTTTCTTATAGGCAATGAACCCTTGTTTTCAAACAAAAAACACCTCCATTAAATTTACATACTTCGTATGCGAATTCAAGAGGTGTTTTTTCATGTACCATCAAGTAAGATTTCCTGCTTTATTTATTTCTTAATACGTACCTATTTTCTAGTACACAATAACTGGATCATATGTGTTCAAACTATCATACACAGTTTTTGCAACGTTAGGCAGAAGGTTTACACACCCACCTGATCCCCCTGTTACATAAGCATTATTTCCCCAGTCTTTTCGCCAGCCGGCATCATGGAATCCTTGACCGCTATTTGTGAATGGAACCCAGTAATCTACTTTCACTGCATAATCAGCTTTCCCTACTGCGCTACCTCTCAGCGTGTATGGAGTTCGTTTATATAAAACGTACCATACACCTGGTGATGTATCTTCACCCGTGCTATGTTTACCCGTTACTACATTTGTTGTGAGAACTAGTTTTCCATCTTTATAAATCCAAATTTGTTGATCTGCAATGGACACTTCTGCATATGTGTCTCCAATGCCATTATTCGATGTTGTTTTATAGCCGACCCCTTCCTTCTCCCAACCATTCCCGTGAATATTAGAAGCAGAAAGCGATTTTTCGCCTTTCTCAAAGGCTTGTTGAAGTTGTTTTGTTTCTTTTTCCACATCTAGTGCCCAGCCGTATCCTTGTCCCTTTACTGAAATAACCGAACCAGAATGTGTTTTAAAAGCAAAGTCTTTATGTAATGTAGATTTAGCCTTATTAATTTCAGTAATCTTATTCTTAATGTCGCTCGCATCGATTGTCACTTTCATATCCTTTGACATAGACGCATTTTGAATTAGATCTTTCGCTTTTAATGAATACACTTCATCCTGCACTTTATAATCAACAGACTGCTGAAGAAGATTCTGTAATGCCTTCTCTTCTTTTTTAATGATTGGATCGTCTTCTTTAATAGGTTGTATGTATGCAGACTTTAAATGAATTTCGCTTTTATGCTTCTGCTTGTCGTAATCTTTTAGTAGATTCGTAACGTCATATTGTTTTCCATCAACGCTCTTCGAAATTACAACTTTTCCTTGTTCGAGCTTCGCCATAGCATCTTGAGGCGCTTTTAACTTTTCATTCATAGAAACAATCTTTTCTTCTACAAGTTTTTTCATCGTTTCACTACGATACTGATCCGCTTCTTTCGGTAACAATGAATAATCTTTTTCCTTTGCAGAAGGGAAAAATGTCCACTGGCTTTTTAATAGTTTCTTAACTTGTGGTAAGTCTTTTTCCGTTAGCTCCGTTTTTGTATCTTGTTCATCTAAAATTTGTTGTTGATCAATATAGACTTTGTTTGCTAGTCCAGATGTTTTTAATTCTTGCATTGCCTGATCAGCGCTCAAACCACCGACTTTTGTATCATTAATCGTAACATTTGAATTGAAGTGAGTTGCCTGGTAATAACTCATTCCCCCAACGAGAAGTGCAATTACACCGCCACCCGCTGCGATAAGTTTCCAATTTGTAAAACGTTTTTTTGATCTTACCCGTTTTTTCTCAACTTCTTCAACAGATTCATTTACTGTATTATTGTTCATCAATCTTTCCCCCGTATACATTAACGTCAATCGATTTTAAACCAAAACCATTGAATAGTGTACCTTATTTTTCCTAAAATTTCATTGTTTTTAACCAGTTTTTATCTCATTTAATCGATTAAAGTCAGATTTTTTAATAGTAAGATATATAAAGATGATAGATAAAGTGAAAAAGGATCACAACAATCGAGCTATTACGTGCCCCTCGTATTCGCCAAATTTTAAAGAACGATACTACTTAACTTGATAAAATACTTTTCGGATAGTTCAAATCAGAGAAAGGCACCATAGGGTGTTTATTATTTATGAAAAATATCCACAAAAAAAGGACTACATGTAGACTCTTCTTTGTGAATATTTTAATGTCGCATATTATATACATTTAAATGCAAATCATGCTCCCTGCTTTCCACCATGTTTCACAACATTTACTATCGGCCTAACTAATTTCACCTTATAATCTTTATCATCAACAATTTCAAGATTCTTTAAACTATTATATATGTTTGTACCACGCTTTATTGATACGTTTAATCTTTACAGGTGTTGAAGTTTTAGACTCATCCTTTGTTGTAATCCTATTATTAGAACATCCTGCAATGGTGAGGCAGCATGTAGCCAATAAAACTAATAATATTAACTTCTTCAAATAGCCACTCCTATATAAGGGAAATATTATATTAAGAAAAATAAACATAACATCGAATCTTTGTAAAAACAATATATTTCCTAATTTTATTATTCATTGGCAGATTACTGCACACGTTAAGGTGCAGTAATCTGCTTATAAGCGTAGAAACCTATGCTCATCAAGTCAATGTCCAATTTCCATTTTATCCGATTCTCAATATTTATTCCAATATCAAAAGATAACTATTTTTATTGAAAACTAAGTATCTCTCAAAATGCAAAATACGAACTGGATTCCTATAATTCTATATACGTTTATTCAGCTAACTTCTCCCCTGTAACGATTTGAAACAACGTGGTTGCATGTTTCCCTTCTAATAGAGCGTACCGATTATCCCCCGCCTTAATTTCCAATTTCTCCTTGTTAGCACTTACCCAAATTTGATACAACACAGCTTTCGCCTCTATTTTCGGATTTTTAAATTGAAAAACAAATTGATAATCCGGTGGACGAGACATTTCCACTTTTTTATTTTCAAAAGTAGTATCCTGTAATATTTTCTTTACTTGCAACACTTCATTATTATCTGTCACTACCTTAAGATCTTCATATTCATTAGCACCAATACGTTTTTGCACTTCGATTCTTTGATCTTCATTTTCTAGTACATTTGAACAGCCGGTTATTATGAATATACAGATACTAATAATAACTAGAGGCCAATTTCTAAATTTCATATTAATACCCTCTTTTCAATACAAAATATTTTAATTTGTAAAATAAAGGTAATTAATTTAAACTTAAAAATAGAAATAATAAAGAGAAAGGAGTATCGTTCCATGCAGTTACAAACATACACTTGGAAAAGTTATACGTTTCTCATTGTAAGTATATTGGTTACTATTAATCTCTTTCTCTTCACACCTATTTTAGACCGAGTTGGAGTAGAATATGTCGTGCCTTTCGCCTACTTCATATTAGTTTCCGCTGTTATAGCAATCCTATTAGCAGTCATCTCTTTTTGTAGCCGGACTGAGAAAAAAGTTTTAGCCATTATCGGTTTATGTTTTACTCTATGTAACACAGCGATTATTTTATTTTTCCTTTGGTTTGGTTACCATTTCACTTAAGTGAAAGATAAATAAACTCCATAAGCCACAAATAAAATTAGTAAAATAGAAATGCTGAGCACCGTGTATATAATCCATTTTAAACTTGAACTCATATACTGCCTCCTCTCACCCCCTAATAATTCCAGTATATAGCAAAAAGCATTGGATACCCAATGCTTTTTCACACTTACGCAAATAAAGACGTATTCGCATATAAAGCTGGTGAACCACCTGAATGTACGAATAAAATGTTGTCTTCTTTATTAAATGCACCTTTTTTAATTAAATCGATTAGTCCCGCTACTGCTTTACCTGTATACACTGGATCAAGTAAAATACCTTCTGTTTTCGCAAGTAATTGAACTGCTTCCACCATTTCTGGCGTTGGTAACGCGTAACCTGGTCCTACATATTCATCAAAGCATGTAACAGCTTCGCGCGAGATAAAATTCGGAATACCAACGTGAGCTGAAGTTTCCTCTACAAGTTTCGCTACTTTCTCTTCTTGTTCCGCTTTTCCTCTACTTACGTTGATTCCGATTACATGAATGTTACTTTGTGTTCCAGTAAAACCAGTAATTAAACCAGCGTGCATACCAGCGCTACCACTTACACAAACAACCGAGCTGAAATCAATTCCTTGATCGAATGATTGTGCCATAATTTCTTGCGCGCAAGCAACGTATCCCATTGCACCAGTAGGATTTGATCCACCAACTGGTATTACATATGGTGTACTACCTTTCTCACTTACTTCTTCCGCGACTTTATGCATCTCTTCCATAAGATCTGCTCCGTTTGGTACAACAATTACATTTTCAGCACCTAGTAAATGATATAAGAAATAGTTTCCATTAAAGTCTGGCTTCTCTTCTGGCTCAAGCCCTTCTTCTAATACAAGAATACATTTCATTTTTTCTTTTACCGCAGCTGCAAGGGTTAAACGGCAATGGTTTGACTGAATACCACCAGCCGTAATTAACGTATCTGCTCCTTTTGCCTGCGCATCCGCAACTAGAAACTCTAACTTTCTCGTCTTATTACCACCAGCTGTTAAACCAAGTAAATCATCTCGTTTAAAATAAATAGTCGGCCCACCAAGTACTTCAGAAAAATTGTTTAATTTTTCAATTGGTGTATATGATTCTGTATATTTTTTTCTCGGGAATTTAGCTAAATTCATTAATAACGCTCCTTTTGTACTTCTTTCACAATGTATGTAACGATACTATTATTGCATGTAAAAATGATGAAGTCACCTTTCTGGAGGAAAAATGTATTGGAATTTGGTTTTGATGAATGGAATTGTATTAATAATTTTAACTTCATTACGGTACATGAAATTTATACCAACGATTTTTTCAATATATCGACGATTCGACAAAAAGTGAAAAAAATATAAAGAGCCCACTCATTAAAAAGTAGGCCCTCTCTAATCACTTATTTACCGAAAATCGAAGTAGCTGCGTTAATCCTGGTTCTAAATTCATTTCGCCTTTATGGCGTACGTATACAATTTTGTCCCCATCAAATTTTGGTGAATTTCCTGGATTATACGTCAGCCACTCGTTCGTTCCTTCTACAGAGTACTCCATATACTCCGTTGCACCGACAATTACATTTTTACTATCGTCAGCGGTTACATTTGGTGCCATTTGTGCGACCTTCGCATCACTAATTAGTAGCTTCTTTATATCCTTATCACGTTTATAGTCGTAAGCTGTTACAATTACATTGTTACCATATGCTTTCACTTGTAGCCCTTGTTTAAATGAATAACCATCAGGAGCAGTCTTCTCTCCGCCATTTGGTCCAGCTGACATCCATCCTGTTTCAATTCCGCCCGTATTTACAACCGTAAATCCTTTTTTATCTCCGCCTGCAATCTTCTTTTTACCAGCCCAATCTGGCAAGTTTAAATCCCAATGCGTATGACTCGTGAAGAAAACAACTTGCGGATAGTCTTTTAATATATCGTACAACTTATCGACGTTTAAATAATCTTGTAAGTACGGTGATTGTCTTGATCCAGATACTGTATCAGGTAAAACGTGATGAGAGAAAATGAAGATCGGCTTATTTTTATCTTTTTGGCTATATTCTTCTAAATTTTGTTTTAACCAACCTAATTGCTCATCACTCATAAATACTTCATCCCACATTTTTGAATCGTGGTATTTCATATATTTTTCAGTTCCTAAAAATAAAAGCGGATAACCGTCTAATTCTTTTTTATGATACACCTTTTCTTGCCCGCTAAATTGTAAGTAACGGTTGAATAGCGTTTCTTCCGTTACACCATTGGGCCATGTACTTTGAGAGAGCTTCCCATCAACTGTCCATTTACCAGCATAAAACTCATGATTCCCAACAGTTGACCATACATTCTCTGGATGCTTATTTTTGTTTAACACACGCTTCACATCATCATATTGTGACTGTTGTCCCGTTGACGTTATATCCCCATTCATAATAAGCGCTCTAGAAAGTGGTGTCACTTTGTTCATATCTTTTAATACGTGATCAAAATCCCCTAAATCCCCTTGAATATCACTAATAACATTAAAAGTTGTAGCTGATTTTCGAACTTGCTCTTTCCCTTCCGCATGTGCTGAAAACGTCGGCAATAATGCCGCCATAACTGCTAACGAAGCAACTGTCTTTTTCATACAAATTCTCCCCCTAATAATAGAATGTACAAACTGACATGTTCTGCTTTCTCTTAGGTGCTTGTCCAATTCACATTATAGGGAGGGATTGTAAAGGTAGATGGAGTTAAAAGTTAAGTGTTTTTTAAGAGATTTTGTCGTTTTTTGCAAACCACAATTAGCGATTCACGCCAATCTAGCTTTCTAGCCTTTTACATTACATACATGTAAATTTTGATGTTAAATCTTTTATTTTCATACGTTGTTTTTTATTACTTCTAATTTTCGGGAAAAATCCACTAATTAATAATGTTATAATCCATACCATTATTAGAATAAAATTTATTGTATTACCGGAATTCAAGCTGAAAACCCTCCACAAGTAGGCAGCACAAAAAACGAGGATAGCAGTAATACTAAGTAAAAATACCCTAACTACTAATCTTATGTAAGGTTTCTTCTCTTGCTTAAAAATGAAAGTTCTTCTACCTTTGTACAATCTAATTACGAATAGCAGCAAATATACACTAAGTATGGCTCCAATAACAATTGATGTAATGGAATTAATTTTTCTCTGCTCAGCTAGAGAGAAGTAACTTTCAGGTAATTTTCCAGTTTCATGTTCAATCCATGCATGGTAAATATCCTGTCGTAAGTCTATACCACCTTCACCATTTGTAAGGATTACCAATCCATCCTTTGTATTAGGAATGAAACCATAAAAAGAATGCCACCCTCGATTGTCACCAGAGTGATAAATTAATTTCCATTGATTAGATAGTTTTTTTTCAAATATACCTAAACCATTCTCCCCTAATACCGGCTTTTGCATTTCCGTAACACGTTCACTTTTGATGACACCATTCCCTTTATTATTTGCATCCATGCTTGCAAGTATCAATGTCATCATATCGGTAACATTTGTCTTAAGACCTGCAGCAGCCTGTTCGGTAAATTGGTAACTAGGGAGCTCCTCTCCAAAATATCCATAAGCTTTCGACAGGTTATGGTTTTCAGGACGTTGTAAGAATGAACTAGATTTCATTCCTAAAGGTTTCATAATTTGTTCTTCCATATAACGATCAAACGGTATTCCGGTAACCTCTTCCATTACAAGTTGTAAAATTGTATATCCACCACCAGAGTAAATTGTTTCTGAACCTGGTTTATTGGTAACCTCCACTGGTTCATTAAGCCATCCTTTTCCAGATAGAGACTCCTCAATAGAGTCAAGATGTTTCCCTGGTGCAACCCCGAGGTATCCTTTATGTGCAGACAGCCCTGCTGTATGGCTTAACAATCTTCTTATTGTGACTTCATTATTATTAAACTCTGAATTAGGTAATTTCCATTTGGTCAGATATTTTCCAACGGGATCATCTAGTGATAAACGACCTTCATCTACAAGATGTAGGATTCCCCACGCTGTAAGGTTTTTAGATATGGAACCAGCTTGAAACAATGTATCATCACTCACCGCTTTTTTTGTCTTTTTGTCTACATAACCGTAATTAAGTGTATAAGCAATACGCCCCTCATGTACAATCCCTATTGCAACCCCTGGTACCTCATAATTCTCCTGCCATTTTGGTACCTGCTCATCCAGCTTTTTTTTGAAATCCTCTATACTTCTATCAGTTAACGTGCCCGATTCTGCCCTCACCACATTTGTAAACCATGCTTCATTCGTAATGAATATACAAATCATTAAACATAAAATACTTTTGCATATTATCGATGCTTTTTGCCTATTCTTCATTTGCTCTACCCCTTTTTCAGAATATTCTACCCATCAATCAGAGTATCCCATTCTAATATCCCATTCTATCGATTTTTATTACTTAACCTTACAAAATTGTAATAAAAATCAAAGTTCTACTATTGTCCTTTATCCGAGGGCAATGAAATTCATTAACAAGATTGATATGAAGTTATATTTATTGTTTCAGTTAAGGCCCCTAAAATACTAGTTAGGTTAATCAAATAGATATATTCCAAACTACAAAAATTTATAATAGAAAAGGTGGATTTTAGTTTTAATTAGAATTTGAACAAAATATTGCTGCAAATATTTATTCTATAAAAAGAAGAACCCCACACATTTTGATTAAAATGTGTGGGGTTCTTCTGGCTTCCTTAAGTTTTTATAAAAAAGATTGATTATTTTATGTAGCCTACTAAAAAAACATTTTGTTTAATCAACTAACAGAACAAGATTAAACACTTAACTCGTATTAGTAATTTTTACTGTTTCTGTTGATAAATATAAAAATACTGCCTAACACACTTAATGAAAGTGCAAAATATAACAACAAATCAGGTAGAAATTTCAAAGGAATAATATCAATTAATTGTAAAACAATAATGGCAAGGATACCTAAATATAGAATATTGTACAAAGCATTATTTGTTTTATATAGAATTTCTCTTCCTCTTTCGTCGTTTGCTTCATCACTTGATTGAAATTTTATTACATACATCTTACTTATCACTATTAAACCAAATAACAAAATTTTTAACAACAACATATGTATCACTCCTCTAGATAATCAAATACGTCGGTTAACGGCTTTTCAAATACATTTGCGATTTTAAAGGCAAGAATTAGAGAAGGGTTATATTTATTCTTTTCAAGAGTAGCGATAGTTTGACGACTAACTCCCACTCTTGTTGCCAGTTCTTCTTGGGTCCAACCTTTTTCTGCTCGACAAACTACAATTTTATTATGCAACAATAGCAACACCTCTTTAGATAATTGTAATTTATTTTTTACAAATTGTAAATTATTTCTTACAATATATTTTTAAAATTAAAAATCCTCATAAAAAAAGACATAAAGATTTCTCCCCATGCCTACTAATCTTCTACTTCTTTACTGTATATACATAATGCGCTGTTTCAAAAACTTAATAAAAAAGAGAACTACTCTTCAAGCACTTCTCTCTTTCATCCAAACGATACATAGAAAATAAATCATTAAAAATATAATATATAAATTCCATAACGAGGGTATTGCAGCGACACTCAAATAAAGAGTTCCTGGTAACATCCACATGCAACAAACGACCATAAAAGCTTTTTTCCTTGCCACTGTCGCAATTACTGCTAGAAAAGAAGGAAATAAGAACATAAAAAATACGGTGATATATAAATCTTTATCCAGTAATTGCTTACTATGCGGGTTGAAATATAAAAAGATAATTGAAAGGATAAAGATACTGATGGCAGCGGCTACCCCTATATAATTTTTCATAATCCCCCACCTTCCAATAGCAATGTACTTAATATTTTCCACCACTACACCCCATCTCCTTTTTTCATAAAAAAGAGACACAGAGATTTCTCCCCATGCCCAATTGTAGCTTTAATAAACAAAAGATAAGAGCTTATTTTTAAAAACGGTCAATCATAATACGATTTTTTTGTGATAATTCAAATAATTCTCCCGAAAAAAGTTTAATTGTTTTGTACACCTTATACAACAAAAGCTTTTCGCTTAACAAGATGTTGTTTCTTGCTTTTATTTTTCTATTACTCTTAACAATTAACTACTGCATATTTTTATTGCACTCAAATTGATTTTGAATTCCTGACCTATCAATTTGAATCCAATACTCTGCTATTTTTCCATCTTCTATTCTATACACAGCACTTGCCATTTGAATGATTGGGAGTCCTGTAGGTTGATATCCATCGATTTCTCCTAAGTGTCTACCTACTTGTTTCCAACGTACATATACTTTACTTCCTTGTACTAAAAACTCTTGTATTTCTAAAGAAAAATCACCATATACTTCAATCATCTCTCTTACATGTTCAGCATAATCTTCAGGTGTTCTGCAAACTGTTTGTTCTTCTTCAGATACAATTTGATGTGCCAATACTTTTTCTGCCATCAACTGATTTGAATAGTCAGGATTCTTCCCTGAACGTACTTCTTCAAAAAATTTTCTAACAATTTGTTCTGGCGTCATTTGAAAACCCCCACTGATTATTAGTTGAACCAATCGGGCTTTTATGGGCAGTTGATCCCCCACCTAAATTCTGTGCTTTCGCTAAATTTTGAGGTGGGGGTCTTACTGCCCATTAAAGCGGGATAAATCCAATACTAATCATATCACAGTTTATTTTAATCTAACTATTAAAATAAACTGATCCGTGTGTATAAAAAAACAAGACCTCTTCATTATTAAGATATCTCGGTTCATATCTTTCAGAAACATCGAAATTCCATTCGAAACATCATGACTTTATTTTAAATTCACACTACTAATCCTCTACTTCTTCACCGCATGCACATAATGCACCGTCTCAAAAGCTTTTAAATAATCGTTTCGTCCTTCAAAATATAATGTATGAATATCCTCTGGTGATACGTGCTCATAAATGAGTAAGCCCGCCTTCTCTAATAGTGCTTCCATTTCGGTATAAGAAAAACACGATTTCATCGGTTCTCCGCCTACTGTAGCCATTTTCACCATATTTTCAACTCGGTTGGACAGTCCTTTTTCCGTAAATAAGTTTTCATCCGGATAATCGAATACGATAGAACTTCCCTCTGGAACCATCTCGAATAAGTATTCTATTAAACTAGAAAGCTCCTCTTTCGTTAAATAGTACGTAACACCTAATAGGCTAAAGAAAGTCTTTTTGTTTTCAAATCCTTCATTTACTAATGTTTGCTTCGAGAAATCCTTAGTAAAATCCATCGAAACAAAATGAAGATTGCTTGGAATTTCATACTCTGCTTCTTTCACTCTTTGTATTTTAAACGATTGCGTAGAAGGATGATCCACTTCAAATATTTCTATTTTATTTTCTAATTCTCGGTGTCTAAAACTAAATGTGTCTAGGCCTGCACCGAGTATGACGTATTGTTTTGCGCCTAATATAATTTCATGTAGTAATACTCTTTCACAATATGCCGCGCGTGCCAAAGGTGTTGGTGATAATTGAACTTGTGTAATCCATTTTAATATTTCTTGTGGATTGTCTTGAAACTGATGTGCAATGTCTGTATTAAAAAACTGTATTCCTTGAACCATATTTGTTTCAATATCATTACGCTCTTTTTGTGAAATAAAATCTTTAGCTACATAATCATCAAAAATTTTAGGACGATCAAAATCACTATGATACGCCCTCCCGAAAGCTGATACTAGCGACGTTACACTTGCTTCACCTTTTTTCACGCACATACACTCCTTCATTTTCACAACAAAATAGGGTTCCCCTGGCCAGGAGAACCCTATTATACACTTTATTTTTATATTGTTAAATTATAGCATAAATAAGTTTTTTTGTCAAATTTTCAGCCTGCTATTACTCCAACAATTTGTATATTCTCTAGCAGGAAAATTGTTGATTCACACAGAATGTTCCAAATTATAATAATACATATGGAGGTCACTATGAAACGATTCGTCATTATTACAGTAGGAAAAACACATAGCGGAAAAACTACATTTGCTCAAGAACTAGAAAAAGAGTTACCCCACTCTTTCGTTATGGATCAAGATAACCAAGCAGAATTTATTAACTCGCATTATGAAAAATTACAGCCGGCTGAAGGCGCCAATACCTTTAAACACGGTCTTTCGAAATTCATTGTTGATTATGCAAAAGAACATACAAATTTACACCTTATTATTTGCAACTCAAATAGAAGCCGAAATGGCCGGATGTATTTACTAAATGAATTGTTTCCAAAAGAAGACTATGTACGCATACTCGTTCATTTTGATATTCCAGATGATGTACTTTACGAAAGAGTAGCTCGAAGCACGCGAAGTACGAATATTTTTAGAGGCAGTTATTCTAGTTTCAAAGAAGTACTCGATCGACAACAGTCTGAATCACTACAAGAAGATGTAGTAGATCCTATAGAAAACGAGGCTGATTATTTGTTTGTTATTCGCAATAGCAAGGATATAAACCTTACTATAGAAGAAATTGTGCATCTTGTTAAAGATTTGTCCCCTACTCCAAAATAGGAGACTATGAGAATTACATAATGATAGATTATTATGCAAATACTTCCTCTAGACATCGTACATGGTATATAATGATGTAATAATCTATTATTATATGCTCAATTTTACACAATAGAGTGCATTCATAGGAAAGAGGTACAAAAATATGAAAACAAAACAAACAATTGCTGCGTCTACACTAGCTTTAGCAATGATTGCTGGCGCAAACTCTGCTCATGCGGAAGTAACTGATGCTACTCCTCAGCAAAGTACGGGAGATCGATTAGCTGAAATTAAGCAACATAGACAAGAGTTAGATGCGAAATTGCAGCAGCACAAAGAAAACGTGGATCAAACATTGAATGAACTTAACCAAGTTAAGGAAAATGTTGATACGAAGGTTAATGAACTACATGAGCGTAAACAAATTGCTGATGAAAAAATCAATGA